>CAZDPQ010000032.1:0-23675 GCA_964507305.1 uncultured Oscillospiraceae bacterium | reverse complement strand
GGGAGATCAAAGTGAAAAGGACAGGGTGTTAGAGCGGAAAATGATCGCAATCGTTGACTACGGGATGGGGAATCTGGCGAGCGTCTACAAGGCCGTGCGCTATGCAGGCCGGGATGCCGTCGTGACGTCGGACATCCGCACGCTGCGGAAGGCCGGCGCGATCATCCTGCCCGGAGTCGGCGCCATGGCGGACGCTATGCGAAGCCTGTCGGAGCTCGGCCTGAGCGACGAGCTCCCGGAGCTGATCGGCAGCGGCAGGCCTTTCCTCGGGATCTGCCTCGGGCTCCAGATGCTGTTCGACACCAGCGACGAAGGCTGCGCAGCCGCAGTCCCGGACTCCGGTCCCGACGCCTGCAGGGTGCGCGGCCTCGGCATCCTGGCGGGCGAGGTCCGCCGCATCCCGGAACACCCGCACATCAAGATCCCGCACATGGGGTGGAACAAGCTCAGCGTGTCAGGATCCGGTAGCCGCTTCATCAGCGGCGGAGAATATGTCTATTTCGTGCACTCCTACTATGCGCGGCCGGACGATTTCTCCGTCACGAGCTCGCATACCCGGCACGGCATCGAGTTTGCCGCATCCATTGAAAAGGACAATATTTTCGCGACGCAGTTTCACCCGGAGAAAAGCGGGGAGGCCGGGATCCGGATCCTCAGCCGCTGGATCGGCACCATCCCGGGCGCCGGCGGTTTTCCCGGGGCGGGAGTCGTGCGGTGAGCCGGGGATTTGCCGTGTTCCCGGCGATCGACCTGCTGGGAGGCCGGTGCGTCCGGCTGCGCCAGGGCGATTACGGGGCGGTCACCGTTTATTCGGACGATCCGGCCGGCATGGCGATGTCGTTCCTTGCGGCCGGCGCGGACAGCATCCATCTCGTCGACCTTGACGCGGCGCGTTCCGGCATCCCGGCCAACCATGCCCTGATCGCGGAGATCGCCTCCCGGACAGGCCTTTTCGTGCAGGCCGGCGGCGGCATCCGGAACATGGAGACCCTTGACCGGATCCTGGCGTCCGGTGTGTCCCGTGCGATCCTCGGGACGGCCGCCGTGAGGGACCGCGCCTTTGTGGAGGCGGCGGTCCGGCGGTACGGCGCGCGCATCGCAGCCGGCATCGACGCGCGCGGCGGCGAGGTCGCCGTGGGAGGCTGGACGGAAGGCAGCGGCAGGGATGTCCTCGATCTTGCTCTTGAGATGGAGCAGATCGGGGTGCAGACGGTCATTTACACCGACATCGCGCGTGACGGAATGATGACGGGCACGCAGACCGGAGGCATCCGCCGGCTGAAGGAGCGGACAGGTCTTCGGGTCATCGCGTCCGGGGGGATCGGCAGCATCGCCGATGTCACGGATGCCATGGATGCCGGGGCGGACGGCGCCATCATCGGCAAGGCGATCTATGAAGGAAAGGTGGATCTCGCGGAATGCTTACGAAGCGTATCATCCCGTGCCTTGACGTCCGGGACGGCCGGGTCGTCAAAGGCGTCAATTTCGTCAACCTGATCGACGCGGGGGATCCGGTCGAGGCCGCGAAGGCCTACAACGAATCCGGCGCCGACGAGCTGGTGTTTCTGGACATCACCGCGACCCACGAGCAGCGCGGGACCGTCGTCGACATGGTTTCCCGGGTCGCCGACCAGGTATTCATTCCATTTTCGGTCGGCGGCGGCATCCGGACGACGGAAGACATCCGCGCCATCCTGAACGCGGGGGCTGACAAGGTCTCGCTCAACTCTGCCGCCGTCCTGGATCCGGATCTGGTGCACGCCGCTTCCGAGCGGTTCGGCAGCCAGTGCATCATCGTCGCGATCGATGTCAAGAGGCAGGCCGACGGGCGCTATGAAGTCTACATTGCCGGAGGCCGGACACCCACAGGCCTCGACGCCGTCGAATGGGCAGTGAAAGCCGCCGCCCTGGGCGCCGGCGAGATCCTGCTGACGAGCATGGACCGAGACGGCACGAAAACCGGATATGACATCGACATCACCTCGCAGATCGCTTCCGCGGTGGGCATCCCCGTGATCGCTTCCGGCGGCGCCGGCGCGATGGAACATTTTTACGATGCGATCGTCCAGGGCGGCGCGGAAGCTGTGCTGGCGGCAAGCCTGTTCCATTTCGGCGAGATCCGGATCCGGGACCTGAAAGCGTATCTCCACAAGCGCGGGATCTCTGTCAGACTTACGTGAGCCGCCGCGCGGCGCGGGATCTCTGTCAGGCTTACGTGAGCCCCCGCGCGGCGTGGTAAGACCGTCCGGAAGAAAAATGCAGACCGACGGGAGGCGGGAGAAAATGAACGAAAGCACATCATCAGGAACCGGCCGGGAGGAACCCGCGGTATCCGGTCCCGGCGGATCCGGCCCGGCCTGGATCTGGGAGGAGATGAAAAAAGATGCGGCCGGCCTCGTGCCCTGTATCGCGCAGGACGCCGCTACGCAGGAAGTCCTCATGCTGGCCTACATGAATGGCGAAAGCTTCGCCCTCACCCTGGAGACAGGCTATGCGCACTACTACAGCAGGAGCCGCCGGTCACTGTGGAAAAAGGGCGAAACATCGGGGCACCTGCAGAAAGTGACGGAGATCCTGGCCGACTGCGACCGGGACACGCTCCTGATCAAGGTCGACCAGACCGGCCCGGCCTGCCACACGGGCAGCCGCAGCTGTTTTTTCCGCCGGATCGGCGGACTGTGATCCGAAGGCAAAAATCACTCGAAAAGGAGAATGAATCGCCATGAGCAATATCGGAATCATCCTGGATGAACTGTACGATGTGGTCCTCGACCGCATCGACAACCCGCGGGAAGGATCCTACACGAACTACCTTCTCGAAAAAGGCATCGACAAGATCGTCAAGAAAGTCGGCGAAGAGGCCTGCGAAGTCGTCATCGCGGCGAAAAACGGGCACAAGCCCGACACGGTCGCCGAACTGTCGGACCTCTTCTACCACCTGACCGTGCTGATGGTCCAGCAGAAGATCACGCTCGACGAGATCTACGAAGAGCTCAAGACCCGGCGGCTTGGCTGAACGCAGGGAACAGGAGGACTGTATGATAGAAAGGAAGCCGAATATCCTCCTGTTTTTTGCCGACCAGTTCCGGTACGACGCGATCCGGGCAAACGGCGGACAACCATCCGTCACCCCGAACCTGGACCGGCTGTGCCGGGAAGGGATGGTCTTCGACCGCGCCTATACGCCCAGCCCCGTCTGTGTCCCTGCTCGCGCCAGCATGCTGTGGGGCCGGTATCCATGCCGGACCGGCATCACCGACAACGGCGCTCCTGACGGTTTCCGCTGGGACGGGCCGAACATCATGGAAACCCTTTGCGGCCTCGGGTATTTCTGCCACGGCGTCGGCAAAATGCATTTCGTCCCGGACCCCGATGGCCTCAACGGATTTTCCTCCCGCGAAAGACAGGAGGAGCTGCCTTCCGACCCGGCGAAGGACGAGTACCTGCAGTACCTTTTATCGAAAGGGTATGACAGCATCTTCGACATCCACGGCCAGCGCAGCGAAATGTACTACATTCCGCAGATTTCCCAGCTTCCCGAGAGGGATCATCCGACCCGGTGGGCGGGCGACCGGTCGGTCGAATTCATCCGGCGGTACGACGGCGCGCAGCCGTTTTTCCTGATGGCATCGTTCATCCACCCGCATCCGCCGTTTTCCCCTCCGGCGCCGTGGAACAAGATCTGCCGCGTTCCGGAGGTCGGCGGACCATTTGTCCCGGAAGATGCCGAAAGCCTCCTCGTCCACATCAACCGGGTGCAGAACCGCTACAAGTTCCGCGACAACGGCCTGGACCGCAACCTGGTCATGGCGATGCGTGCCTATTATTTTTCCTGCGTTGCTTTCGTCGACCACCAGATCGGCAGGATCCTAAACGCTCTGGAAGAGCGGGGGATGCTTGGCGACACGCTCGTCGTCTTCGCTTCCGACCACGGCGAACTTCTCGGGGACTACAATTGCTTCGGCAAGCGCTGCATGCTCGACCCTTCGGCCCGGATCCCTCTCGTCCTCCGCTTCCCGGCCCGGATCCCCGCCGGTGTCCGCTGCGGCACCCCGGCCGGTCTGACGGACCTGTATCCGACCTTCCTCGACGCAGCGGGCGCTCCGGCAGCGCCGGAAGACGCGCGCCTTGACGGCACAAGCCTTTTCGCGGTCCCGTCGGGCGAACCCGGACGGCATGTCTACTCCCAGTTCAGCGAAAGGGAAAACGGCCTTTACATGGCGGCAGGCAGGGATGAGAAGATCATCTATTCTGTGCCGGACGACCGGTGGATCTACCTGGACCGGAGGATCTGCGAAAGGGAGGAGCGCAGTCTTGAGGACGATGCGCGGCACAGGGAGGGGATGGCCCGGATGAAGGAGGATCTGATCCGTTTCATGAGCGATGTGCCGTATGCGGTGGAGGGGTCTGATTTCCGCAGATATCCGAAGCAGGCCGTGCCGGAGGACAGGTCACTGGGACTGATCTACCAGGACCAGCCGTGGTGCGCCCGGCGGGAGGCGGACAGCCTTCCCGCCGGATACCGGACGGACCTGCGCGGATGACGGGTGACCGGCATGGCCGATGACCGGCTGGGCTTTTATCGTCTTGCAGGAACGCCGAAAGAATGTCATAATGAAAGACAGCATTTGTGATAGACCGAGAACGATACGAAAAATTTTTAGGCAGGGGAGGTTCTTTATATGGCTTTTTGCGTAAAATGTGGAAAAGAGATCGATGAAGGGGTCAAATTCTGCACCGGATGCGGCGCGGAGCAGCCGTCGGCCGCACAGGGACAGGCTCAGCAGCCGGGGCAGCAGGAAGATTTTTCGAAAAAGGTGGAAAGCACCTTCAACAACCTGAACAACACCGCCGACACGACCGCGCAGTATGACCAGAGCGACATCGAGCAGAACAAGGTCATGGCGATCCTGGCGTACATCGGCATCCTGGTGCTGGTCCCGCTTTTCGCGGCGCCCAATTCCAAGTTTGCACGCTTCCATGCCAACCAGGGCCTCGCGCTGTTCATCGCCGAAGTCATTTACAGCGTGGCGTACGGCATCCTTTCCGCGATCCTCGCGTTCATTCCGGTCCTCGGGGCGCTGATCATCGCGATCCTCGGCATCGCCTCGATCGCATTCCTCGTGCTCGCGGTCCTCGGCATCGTCAACGCGTCGGGCGGCAAGGCCAAGGAACTGCCCTTCATCGGAAAGTATAAAATTCTGAAGTAAGGATCGGACGGACGGTCCGCCGGCCCGACAGGCCGGTGCGCCGCCTTGCGCTTCACGGCAGGATGCGGCAGGACGCGGAAAACAACGCGTCCTGCCGCTTAAATTTGCGATTGACAAAACAGGCGTCAGGTGGTATGATTCCTTTGCTTATCTGTCTGAACGATCGGGTTCTTTTTTTTTGAGGCGACACTTTTTAACGCGAACGCGGAGGGTATAGAAATGGCAAAGGCTGGAATGCGCGAAAAGATCATACTGGCATGCGAAGTCTGCAAGCAGAGGAATTACAATTCGTTCAAGAACAAGAAGAACGATCCGGACCGCCTTGAGATGAAGAAGTACTGCAGGTTCTGCCGCAAGCACACGAATCACAAGGAGACCAAGTGATTCCGCCCGCGGGCTTACGTGAGTGAGGATTGGGAAGATGCCGGAAAAAGAAAGTAAAATCAATGCGCTCGGCAGGAAAATCATGCGGTTTTTCCTCGACCTGAAGAGCGAGCTCAAGAAAGTGATCTGGCCCGACAGGAAGAAGCTGATCCAGAGCACCGTGACCGTCCTGACGATCTGCCTGATCATGGCCGCCCTTGTTTTCGTGATCGACAAGATCCTGTCCGGCACGCTCAACGCCGTGGGGTTCTTCCCCGCGACCAGCAGCACCGCGACGAGTTATGCCGTCTCGACGCCCATCTCGGTCGCTCCCGCGAGCAGCTCCGCATCCGATTCGGGGACGTCGTCATCGCAGTCGCAGGCCGCTTCGTCGGCAGCGGCTTCCGCGTCGTCGGCTTCATCGTCGCAAGGCTGACCAACCAGATTTATTAAGGAGTCGAACATGGCTGAAGAATATAGCAGCGATCCGCTGTGGTATGTCGTGCACACCTACTCGGGATACGAGAACAAGGTCAAGGCGACGCTGGAGAGGATCGTGGAGAATCGCGGTCTGCATGATTTCATCCAGGAGATCGCGGTCCCTACGGAAGAGGCCACCGAGATCAAGGACGGCAAGACCAAGGTCACGACGAGGAAGATTTTCCCCGGCTATGTGCTGGTCAAGATGATCCTCACGGATGAGATCTGGTACATCGTCCGCAACACCCGCGGCGTCACAGGCTTTGTCGGTCCGAGTTCCAAGCCCGTTCCCCTTACAGAGGAAGAGCTGGCGTTCATGGGTCTCGAGTCGACGTGGGAACCCGAGGTCGATTACGGCGTCGGGGACTCGGTCAGGGTCATCAATGGACCCCTCGAGAGTTTCATCGGCACCGTCGACGAGATCAACCTCGAGAAGAAAAAGGTCAAAGTCATCGTTTCCATGTTCGGGCGCGAGACGCCGGTCGAACTGGATCTCAACCAGATCATGCGGCTTTGACCGTCACCCGTCGGATCTCATCCGGCGCCCCGCACGGGGACCGGATCGGATATATTTTGTAAGCGGCCGGCAACGGCACATTTTGGGAGGTGGAACGTATGGCGAAGAAGATTACGGGGTATGTCAAGTTACAGATACCCGCAGGCAAAGCCACACCGGCGCCACCGGTAGGACCAGCCCTTGGACAGCACGGCGTGAACATCGCGCAGTTTGTCAAGGAATTCAATGAAAGAACCGCCAAGGACGCGGGACTGATCATCCCGGTCATCATCACGATCTTTGCCGACAGATCGTACTCTTTCATTACCAAGACTCCTCCGGTTCCGGTATTGCTCAAGAAGGCCTGCAAGATCGAAAGCGGGTCCGGCAAGCCCAACAAAGAAAAGGTTGCCAACATCACGAAATCGGAATGCATGAAGATCGCGGAGATCAAGCTGCAGGACACCAACGCGGCAAGCCTTGAGGCTTGCGAGCGCATGGTCGAGGGCACGGCCCGCAGCATGGGGATCGTCGTCGTCGACGGCTGACCCTTCAGGAAGGAGTGAACGAGATGAAAAGAGGCAAGAGATATCAGGACTTCTCCAAGATCGTCGAAAAGGGCGTGACATACGAGGCGGCCGAAGCGATCGAGCTCGTCCAGAAGACCGCGACCGCCAAGTTCGATGAGACCCTGGAACTCCATATCCGGCTGGGCGTCGACTCAAGGCATGCCGACCAGCAGGTCCGCGGCGCTGTCGTGCTGCCGCACGGGACCGGCCGCGTGGTGCGCGTCCTGGTTTTCGCCAAGGGACCGAAAGCGGATGAAGCGACAGCGGCGGGCGCCGACTATGTGGGCGCCGAGGACCTAGTCGCGCGGATCACGGGTGAGAACTGGTTCGATTTCGATGTCGTGGTGGCGACTCCCGACATGATGGGCGTCGTCGGACGGCTCGGCAAGGTCCTGGGCCCGAAAGGCCTGATGCCGAATCCCAAGGCCGGGACGGTCACGATCGATGTTGCCAGAGCGATCGCCGACATCAAGGCCGGCAAGATCGAGTACAGGCTTGACAAGACCAATATCATCCATTGCCCGATCGGCAAGGCATCCTTCGGCACGGAGAAGATCACGGAAAACTTCAAGACCCTCATGGACGCGGTCATCAAGGCCAAGCCCGCAGCCGCGAAGGGCCAGTATCTCAAGAGCGTGACGCTGACCTCCACGATGGGCCCCGGCATCAAGATCAACACGGCCAGACTGGTCTGACCGGCGGCCGGATGCGCCGGCCGAAGCTATTGACACGAAACCCGCTTCCGACTATAATGAGCGGGCAGTCCCCGAAGACAGCAGGAGTCCGTGTCGGACGCAAACACGAGAGGTGTCCTGCCGAGGTGATGGAACAATCGGAGTTTTTCCGGTCCCTCATGTCTTCGCGTCATGAGGGATTTTTATTTTTCAGAAGAAGGAGGACAGAAGCAATGCCTAGCAACAAAGCACTCGAAGCGAAGAAAAAGGTCGTCCAGGACCTGACGGAAGAGTTCAAGAGCGCACAGACGATGCTGGTCGCGGACTACCTTGGCCTTACGGTCGAGCAGGACACCGAGATGCGCGCCGCGCTCCGCAAGGAAGGCGTCGTCTACAAGGTCGTCAAGAATACGCTTGCCGCCTTTGCGGCGAAGGAAGCCGGCCTGGATTCCCTGCATCCCTATTTCGAAGGGCCCACCGCGATCGCCTACAGCACGAGCGATGCGATCGCCCCGGCCAAGATCCTGTCGAAGTACGCCGACAAGATCGAAACATTCAAGATCAAGGGCGGCGTGATGGACAAGAAGGCCATCGACCTGACGGATATCAAAGCCCTTGCGCAGATCCCGCCCCGAGAAGTGCTGTACGCCCAGGTCGTCTGCGGGATCGCCTCGCCCATCACCGGGCTGGCCATGATCCTTCACGCGATCGAATCGAAAGGCGCCGAATCGGGCGCAGAGAATGTCGCCGCGCTGGCGGTTTCAGCCTGACACAGCGCTCCCGCGCCCGGACCGGCCGGGCCCCCGCGCGGGACCTTTGAAGCATCCCGGCCAGTGAGTCGAAATCAATAAATGGAGGAAATGAATATGGCAAGCGAGAAAATAACGAAATTCATCGAAGAAGTCAAGTCCCTGACCGTCATCGAACTGGCCGAACTGGTCAAGGCCCTCGAAGCGGAATTCGGCGTGTCGGCATCGGCGGTCGCGGTGGCGGCTCCGGCAGCGGGCGCGGTCGCGGAGAAGGTCGAAGAGCAGACCGAATTCACGGTCATCCTGAAGGAAGCCGGCCCGACCAAGATCAATGTCATCAAGGCTGTCCGCGAGATCACCGGTCTCGGCCTCAAGGAAGCCAAGGACCTTGTCGATGCGGCTCCCAAGAATGTCAAGGAAAATGTCAGCAAGGAAGAAGCCGAAGCGACCGCCAAGAAGCTCCAGGAGGCAGGCGCTGTCATCGAGATGAAGTGATCTTGTCACGAGCGGGATCTCCCGTTTTGCAGGCACAGATGAAGACCGTTCCGGGACCCGTAAGGATCCGGGACGGTCTTTTCATTGCGGCGGAACACTCAGTACGACCCCACCCTCTTCACGGCTGCGATGATTTCCCTGAAATTCTCAAGGCTGACGGAATTCGGGATGGAGTGGTCCGAGGCAAACAGATATCCGCCGTTTTCTTTCAGGACCGGGACCAGCCGGCCGATCTCCGCCGTGATGGCGTCCCTGTCATCCCACAGGACCGCATTGATCCCTCCGTGCAGGACC
The DNA here is from genome assembly GCA_964507305.1 of uncultured Oscillospiraceae bacterium. Lineage (GTDB taxonomy): Bacteria > Bacillota > Clostridia > Saccharofermentanales > UBA5734 > JAQVYV01. Next base: position 14,345 of record CAZDPQ010000032.1, on the reverse strand, counting down.
AGGCGGTCTCCGTATTTCCTTTTCAGAGCGAGCGGATCCATGCCGGCTTTGACTTCGAGGGGATTCAGGGCGTCGACCCCCGTGTCGAGGATGTCGGGGATCAGCGGCATGATGTCGCCGCAGGAATGGAGATGGGCGGGGATCCCTTTGCGGTGCGCCCAGTCGACGGCCTGCCTGTGGAAGGGCTGGATGAGATCCCGGTACATCTGATTGGAGAAAAAAGGTGTTCCTTTATACCCCATGTCGTCATACCAGAGGATTTCGTCAAACCGGTAGCCGGCATCCCAGATCCTGTCAAAGTGCGCCATGCAGCTTTCGAGATAGCAGCCGAACATGTCCTTGACCCATTCGGGGTTCTCGATCAGCGCCACCAGGATGGTTTCGGTGCCGGCCATCCAGGAATGCGTTACGTCGAATCCGAACCAGAAGTCCGCCTTGATCCACCGGCCGTCGGCGATCCATGCAGCGTAATCCCGCTTCAGGCGGCCCCAGTCGATGCGGTCGTCGTCGACGGTCATGCGCGCTCTGGCGTCCGCCCACGCTTCCGGGCTGCTGACCTTGTAGTCCAGAAACTCCGGCGTCGAGTCTTCTTCCTTGAAATTCTTCAGGGTCACGCCCCACGGGGAAGTCGAGATGACATACCGGTCCGTCTCCTCAAGGACGCGGCATTCATAGCGCGGCGAGATGTCGACGGAAATCGTCTCGACCTTGTCCACGTCGAAATAATCGCGCCAGTCGGCTCCCGCCGGCATCCCTTCCCTGCGCCAGCGCGCAATCGTGCCGCTCCATGGAACGTCGATGACCGGGACACGGTCGGCCTCCCTGTGTTCGAACATCCTCCGGATACGTTCTCTCGATACCATGATGCGGTCTCCCTTCCGTCTTTTGTACTTCTTTAATAGTAAATGGACGGTTAAAAATATTCAAGGGCCTGCCGTCCGGCCGGAGCGGGAATATTCCGGAAGCGCCGTCCGGACGGAATTGCTGTATAATTGTAATGTTATGCGCGGGGGATGACCGGCTGTGTTCCGGGAAGGGCGCGCGGGGATCACAGGAAGACGGCAGGGATCGCGGGGGTGGCGGCATGATCGAAATCAGGGATGCGGGGGTCTGTCTGGGCGGCAGAGAGATCTTGTCAAAAGTAAACCTGACCGCCGAAAAGGGCGAGATCTTCTGCCTTCTGGGACCATCGGGAGCGGGCAAGACCACGCTGATCCGCATGATCACGGGCGCGCTCCGGCCGGATGAAGGCGAGATCGTCATCGACGGGATGAAAATGCCGGACCGGTCGGTGCTTTCGAAGATCGGGTACATGCCCCAGAACGAAGCGGTGTACAAGGACATATCCGGTTATGACAACCTGCTTTTTTTCGGCGGACTATACGGATTGAAAGGCGCCCGCCTGCGCGACAGCGCTGACAGGGCGTGCCGCATCGTCGGCCTGGAGAATGAAACGCGCAGGATCGTCGAGGCGTATTCGCAGGGCATGCGCAAGAGGCTCTCACTTGCGGTCGCGCTGATCCATGACCCGCCGATCCTGCTGCTCGATGAGCCTACGGTCGGCATCGACCCGGTGCTCCGCCGGTCCATATGGGACAAATTCGAGGAACTGCGGTCGGAGGGGCGCACGATCATCGTATCCACCCATGTCATGGACGAGGCGGAACGGTGCCAGAAGGCGGCGCTGATTTATGAAGGCAGGATCATCGAGCAGGGGACGGTCGGCAGCCTGAAGGCAAAGACGCGCAGCGGGAGCCTGGAAGAGCTTTTCTTCATGGCTGCGGAGAAGGGATGAGACGATGACGAGCCTGATTTTACGGATCGTCCGGCAGATGAAGACCGACCGTCGGACACTGGGGCTGATCCTTTTTGCCCCGATCATGATCATTTCCCTCCTGTATCTTCTGCTCGGCGAGAGTTCCTACAAGCCGGCCATCGGGCTTGACGGGAGCGTGAATGCCGTGCTCGCGGCGGCGATCGAACGGCAGGACGCGGATTTCCGGACCATCGGGGAAGGCGCCGATTCGGACAGTCTGCTCAAGGACAAGACCGTCGACGCCGTGATTTCGCAGGACGCGCAGGGGATCCGCATCCGGATGCTGGAGGAAGACGGGACGAAGGCGGCGAAAGTCACGGAAGTCCTTAAAGAAGCGCTGGCGGAGATCGATCCTTCGGCCAGGATGGATATGTCCTTTGTGTACGGCCGGTCCGGAAGATCCACCTTCGACAGCCTCGGATACATCATTCTCGGCAACCTGTCGTTCTTTTTCGTCTTCATCCTGTCCGGGATCTCGTTCGTCAGGGAGAGGACGACGGGGACCATGGAGCGGCTGATGGTTTCCCCGGTCAGGAGGATCGGCGTGATCCTGGGATACGGATCCGGCTACGGGATCTTCGCGGCGCTGCAGGGGATCCTGTTCATCCTGTACTGCCGGTATGTGCTTGGCATGGATTTTGAAGGTTCGGTTTTCCTCGCGATGCCGGTCATGGTCCTGATCGCGCTGAGCGCGGTCCTGACGGGAGCGCTGCTGTCGATTTTCGCGAACAACGAGTTCCAGGTGATGCAGTTCATCCCGATCATCATTGTCCCGCAGATGTTCCTTTCGGGCATTCTTTCGATCGATACACTGCCGTTCGGGCTCGGCCGCCTCGCATACTTCATGCCTGTCTATTACGGCTGCCTGAGTCTCAAGGGCGTCATCGTCAACGGCGACGGCATCGGGAAGATCTGGGGCAGCATGGCCATGCTCGGCGTTTTCATCGCGGTCCTGCTTCTCCTGAACACCGCGGCGCTGCGCAAATACCGGAAGCTGTAGGTGTATCGGGATGGAAATTTATTTTGTGATCGCTGCGGTCTGCCTGTTTGTCGCTCAGCTGATTTTTTCGGCAATCGGCGCCATGGTCCGGATGAAGCGTCTCCGCGAAAAATACCGGGCTGCGCCGTTCGAACCCGCAAAAACACCGCAGGACGCGTATATCGGCGAAGGCCGCTATTTTTTCGAGAACGATGTGAAAAAACCGCCGCTCTACGAATTGCACGGAGCGGTCGGACAGTACGGGGTGTCGATCCCGCCGGAATCCCCGCTGACCTGCGGGGCGGACGAGCTGGCCGTTCTGTTGCGCGGGATCGATCCGGCGGAGGGAACGTTCGATTTCACAGTGCGGGACGGCGGGAACTCGAAGGCGATCCGGTTTTCCAGCGGCGCGCCGGATGAGATCCGCGTACGTCTCGCATTCGGCGAACCGCCGCAGGCCTATGAAGGACGGCTTGTTTTTCCGTCCGACATGCAGGGGATCCTGACGGACTTTTTTGCCGGGATGGAGGTCATCGCCGGCTTCGGACTCCGGCCGGCTCCGTGAGAAAAGGCATCCGGGCCATTTTTCCGCTTTTCCCCATTTTTCAAATTACTGTTGACATCACTGCCGTTTCGCTTGTATAATCTTTACGCTGTCGCATTGCGATCCCCGAACGATATCATCACGGAGGTGTCACCATATGTTGAGAACGTACCAGCCCAAGAAGAGGCAGAGAAAGGTCGAGCATGGCTTCCGGAAACGCATGCTCACCGCATCAGGCAGAGACGTCCTTAAGAGGCGCAGACTGAAGGGAAGAAAGAGACTTACTGCCTGAGGACCGCAATCTTGTGGTCTTTCTCTTTTTATGGGTCCGCTCCGAAAGGCAGGTTTTTCCATGAAGTTCACTTCAACTTTGCGGTTGAACCGTGAGTTCAGCAAAGTCTACCGGAGGGGCAGCTACCTGCCGGGGAAATATCTGGTCCTGCATTTCATCCGGCACGGGAGGGACTCAGGCCGGCTCGGCATCACGACCGGCCGCAAGGTGAAGGGGAGCGTCCGGCGGAACCGCATCCGCAGGCTGCTGCGCGAATGCTACAGGCTGAACGAGGCCCATATCAGGAAAGGGTACGACATCGTGCTGCTCGGCAGGGACAATCCCGGCGATGTCCGCTACAGCCAGGTGGAGAAGGACTTCATCCAGCTGATGAAGCGGGCCGGGATCTGGGATGCCGGCCCGGCGCAGGGGCCCGTTCCACCGGAGGTGCCGGAGGATGGTCCCGGACGGTGCGGCGGATCCGCACAGGGAGATGAAGTATGATCAGGAAGGGGATCCTCCTGTTTCTGCGATTTTATAAGTCGGCGATATCCCCTTATCTCGGCAACAACTGCAGATTTACACCCACCTGTTCGGAATACGCGATGCAGGCGGTTGATAAATACGGGCCTTTCAAGGGATCATGGATGGCGCTCAGGCGGCTGCTTCGCTGCAATCCTTTCTGCAAAGGCGGATACGATCCCGTCAAGTGACTTGTTCTTTTTAGCAAGGGAGACACGGTATGAATTTTCAGCCAATCATCGCATCGATGTCGATCATGGACCCCCTTTATTCGGCATTCGGCTTCGTCATGAGGATCCTGTACGACATCTTCCGCAATTACGGCGTTGTGATCATCCTTTTCACCATCATGCTCCGCGCCCTGATGATCCCCCTGGGGGTCAAGCAGTACAAGGGTACGATCAAGCAGCAGGGCATGTCCAAGGAGCTTGAGGAGCTCAAGCGCAAATACGGGGGCAACAAGGAGGCCTACGCCAAAGCCCAGCAGGAGCTTTACGCGAAGACCGGCTTCTCCCCTCTTGCGGGATGTCTGCCCTCCATCATCCAGCTCATTATCATCTGGCCGGTCTACCGGATAATCTCCGCGCCGCTGGTCCATATCATGGGCGTACCGGCCGACGCGGTCGGCAAGCTCGTGACGGCCAACGGCACGACGACGGTGACGGGCCTGACCAAGATCGTCTACGACCTTGGCATGATGACCGAGGCCCAGGCCAAGAACGCCGAGCTGATGAACATCCCGATCATCAATGCGCTCAACAGCAGCGTCGAGGTCCTCGGCAAAGCCCTTCACGAAGGGCTGATCAAGGTCGGCCAGCTGATCGACCTCCATTTCCTGGGGCTCAACCTCGGGATCAACCCGTCCTACAAGCCCTCGGTGCTTTTCGGCAGCGAGATGGGCACATACCTTCCTCTGCTCGCGATCCCGATCCTTGCGGTGGTGACCACATGGATGTCCATGAAGGTCTCGCAGTGGACCGCCCCGAACCGCAAGCAGCTGGAGGAGGAGAAGGAACGCGCGAAGAAAAACCCCGCCAAGAGCGCGCAGGAGGCTCCCGATCCTACGGCCGGCATGACCAAGAGCATGACCTGGTTCATGCCGCTGTTCACCCTTTGGATATCCTTTACGATGCCCGCGGCCATGGGCCTTTACTGGGTCATCGGCAATATTATGAGCATGGTTCAGCAGTATCTCTTTTTCTTCCTGATCGCCAAGCGGACGGAAGTCAGAGTGATAACGGCCGGCAAATAAGATTTCGGAGGCAAGATCAATGTCGATTTCAGTGGAAAAAACAGGCAGGAATATCCAGGAAGCCATCCAGGCGGCGCTTGAGGAGCTTAACGCGAACGAAGAGGATGTCGTGATCGAAGTTCTTGACGAGGGCGATGAAGGAGGCATTCTGGGGTTCGGAAAGAAAGACGCGAAGGTGAGGGTTTCCGTGGAGGAGGCTGCTCCCTCTGTTTACTATGGCGATGACGAGGACTACACCGGAGGGCCGCAGACCGAAGAGGAGGCCGAGGCGGCCGCATTCGTGTCAAAGGTCCTTTCGGGGATCGGCGTCCACGGCAACATCTCATCATCGAGCGACGAGGAAGCCATCTACATCAATGTGAACGGCAAAGACGTCGGTGCGGTCATCGGCCGGCACGGCGAGACCCTCGACGCGATCCAGTATCTGACCAATCTCGTGATCAACCGCCACCGCGAGAGCAAGCGCCGCGTGATCGTGGACATCGCGGGCTACCGCAAGCGCAGGGAGGAGTCCCTGCAGTCGCTTGCGCTGAGGACGGCGGAAAAGGTCGTGCGCGTCGGCAAGAGTTATGAGATGGAGCCGATGAGCGCCGCCGAACGGAGGATCATCCATTTCGCGCTGCAGGATTTCCCGGGCGTGACCACCTTCAGCGAAGGGGAGGAGCCGGAGCGCTGCGTGATCATTTCACCGGTGAAGGATAATAAATAAGGGGAGCGGGGCCCGATGCCGGAAATCAGAGACATACAGGCGGTGAATGCGGCCCGGGGACCATGTCCCGCGGGCCGTTTTGCTTATGCCGCGGCGGCAACGCCGCCCGGCATCAGCGGCATTGCCGTAGTCCGGATGTCGGGCCGGTCGTCGTTTGAGATCGCTGACGAGGTCTTTGCCGCGGAATACCCGCCGGGCAGGACTGTTGCCGGGATGGACGGGTATACCTGCGCATATGGCAGGATCCTGGATCCCGCGACGGGCGAGACGGTCGACAAGGTGATCGTCACCAAGTTCGAGGCGCCGCACTCGTTTACGGGCGAGCACACGGTGGAGATTTCCTGCCACGGCGGGATCGCGGCCAGGGAGGGCGTCCTGCGCGTCCTGTACGGTGCCGGGGCGCGTCCGGCGCAGCCGGGCGAATTTACGAAGAATGCTTTTCTGAACGGGAAGATGGACCTGACACAGGCGGAAGCGGTGATGGACCTGATTTCGTCTGCCGCGCGCAAGTCCGGGGCAGAGGCGGTCCGGCAGCTTCAGGGGAAGCTCTCCGCGAAGATCCGCGCGCTTTCCTCGGATCTTTACCGGACGATTTCCTCTCTGGAGCTGATCCTCGAGTTTCCGGACCATGAGGAAACTCCCGAAGCGCTGGAAGGCCTTCTGGAGAGGACGGAGAATGTCCGGCGGGATATCGTTTCGCTGATTGCGACGTTTGAAAAGGGAAGGATCCTGCGCGAGGGGTTCCGGGTCGTCATCGCGGGCCGGCCGAATGCGGGGAAGTCTTCCATGCTCAACGCCCTTGCCGGACACGACAGGGCAATCGTCACCGAGGTCCCGGGCACGACGCGGGATACGGTCGAAGAGCTGATCGACATCGGCGGGCTGCCGGTCCTTCTGATCGATACGGCAGGACTTCGCAGCAGCGGAGATACGATAGAGAGACTCGGGATCGGTAAAACCCGCGAAGCGATCGCGGGCGCCGACCTCGTGCTGTGGGTCCTGGACGGGGAGGCCGCGGATCCGCAGGCACTCGTCCGATCCGACGACGATTTCCGGGCGGCGGTGGAGGCATCCGGGAGGGGCGGGATCGCGCTGATCCTGAGCAAGAGCGACATCAGGCCGTTCGGCGAGGCCCTTGCCGCGGTGCAGGCCGGTTTTCCGGACATTCCCGTCCTGCCGTTTTCCGCGGTCACCGAAGAGGGGATCGACGCTGTCCGGTGCCTGATCGCGGAACTCTACGAAAAGCGCGGCGCAGCTTCCGCGGAGGAGGTCATCATCACGAACGCGAGGCACGTCCATCTGCTGCGCCGTGCCGGCGACAAGCTGGATATGGCTGTGTCGGGCATGCGCGCGGGGCTTCCGCCCGACATCACGTCGGGCTCGCTGCGGGGTGCGGCGGAAGACCTGGCGGAGATCACGGGGGACGAAGTCGGCGAATCGATCGTCCGCGAGATTTTCGCGCGGTTCTGTGTCGGTAAATGACGATGAGCACGTACGAGCAGGCTGTCAGCAGAGAGGATCATTACCCCGCCGGGACCTTCGACATCGCCGTCATCGGCGCGGGGCACGCGGGGTGCGAAGCCGCGCTCGCCGCGGCGCGCCTGGGGAAACGCACGGTCCTTTTTGCGATGAACCTCGACGCCGTCGCCAACATGCCGTGCAACCCGAACATCGGCGGCACGGCGAAGGGCCAGCTCGTCCGCGAGATCGACGCGCTGGGCGGCGAGATGGGGCGGGCCGCGGACGCGACCTATATCCAGAGCAGGATGCTGAATGCTTCCAGGGGGCCCGCGGTCCTTTCCCCGAGAGCCCAGATCGACCGGCGCGCGTACCAGCAGTATATGAAAGGCGTCCTTGAGCGGGAGCCCCTGCTGACATTGCGGCAGGCGGAAGTGACGGAGATCCTGTTCGACGGGGACGCAAGGCGCGCGGAAGGCGTCGTGATCCGGACCGGTGCCGTCTATGGCACGCGCGCGGTGGTCGTCGCCACGGGGACGTTTCTCGAGTCGCGGATCATCATCGGCGAGACTTCCTATCCCGGAGGGCCGGACGGGCTTTTCCCGTCGCACGGCCTGTCGGCCTGCCTGTCGGACATGGGTGTCGCCCTCCAGCGTTTCAAGACCGGCACGCCTGTCCGCGTGAACCGCAAGGATATCCGGTTCGAGGAGCTCGAGGAGCAGAAGGGCGATGACATCCCCTGTCTTTTTTCCTTCGACCATGAGGATGACCCATCGTATTACAAGAAGGACCAGCAGTCCTGCTGGCTGACCTGGACCACCGGTGAGACCCGGGAGGCCATCATGGGCAACATCGGCCGCTCCCCGCTGTTCAGCGGGGACATCGAGGGGATCGGGCCGCGGTACTGCCCGTCGATCGAAGACAAGTTCGTCAAGTTCCCCGACCGTACGCGTCACCATATTTTTATTGAGCCTACCGGCGCGGACACCGGGGAAATGTATATTGCGGGGATGTCCAGCAGCATGCCGGAGGATGTCCAGCTGCGCGTCCTCCATTCCGTGCCCGGACTCGGGGACGCGCAGATCATGCGCTGCGCCTATGCGATCGAATACGACTGCGTCGTGCCGACCGGTCTGCGGCTTTCTCTCGAGCACAAGGCCATGGGCGGCCTTTTCTGCGCGGGCCAGATCAACGGCTCTTCCGGATACGAGGAGGCCGGGGCGCAGGGGATCATGGCCGGGATCAATGCATCGCGCCTTCTGGACGGCGCCGCCCCGGTCATTTTGGACCGGAGCACGTCGTATATCGGAGTCCTGATCGACGACCTGGTGACGAAAGGGACGGAGGAGCCGTACCGGATGATGACCGCGCGGGCTGAATACAGACTTGTGCTGAGGCAGGACAACGCGGACGAACGTCTGACGCCCGCCGGGCGCGATATCGGATTGGTTCCGGATGAACGCTTTGCGCGCTTCGAGTTGAAAATGGCCCGGATCGCGGCCGAACTGGAACGCCTTTCCTTAACGGTGCTGAAGCCCTCGGAAGCGCTCGACCGCGTCCTTGCGGATGCGGGGAGCGCGCCTGCCGCCGGCGGCCTGACTCTTGCGAGCCTGCTGAAAAGGCCGGAGATCACCTATGGATCCCTCGCGCCCGCCGATCCCGGCAGGCCTCCGCTTCCGCCTTCGGTGTGCCGCGAGGTTGAGATCAAGGTCAAGTATGAAGGATATATCGCGCTCGAAAAGGAGCGGATCGATAAGTTTCGGCGGCTCGAGAACCGCAAGATCCCGGCAGGCATCCGCTACGCGGACATCGCGGGCCTGCGTCTTGAGGCGCGGCAGAAGCTCGACAGGATGCGCCCGGAGTCGGTCGGGCAGGCCGGCCGTATTTCCGGGGTGTCGCCGGCCGACATTTCCGTGATCCTCGTTTACCTCGAAAGCATCAGGGAAAGGCGGACGTAAATGGCAGGGATCGCGTGGTACGCGGAAAAAATGGGGATGCCTCTTGACAGACGCCGGGAAGAACTTTTCGAGCGGTATGCCGGGATCCTCCTTCGCGGCAACGAAGTCATGAACCTAACCGCCATCACCGACCCGGGCGAAATCGCGCTCCGGCATTTTGCCGACTCGATCGCGGTGATCCCGTATCTGAAGGCGGCGGGCGGCGGGAGCACCGCCGGCATGTGCATCGCCGATCTCGGCACGGGCGCCGGCTTTCCCGGGATCCCGCTCAGGATCATGCTTCCGGATATCCGCCTGACGCTCATCGATTCGCTCCGCAAGCGGATCGGCTTCCTCGAGGCGGCGGCCGGCGAACTCGGCCTTACGGGCATCCGCATGATCCACGCCCGGGCGGAGGACGCCGGGCGGGATCCGTCGCTGCGCGGCAGCTTCGACGCGGTCATCGCCAGGGCCGTCGCGCCCCTGCCCGTGCTTTGCGAGTACTGCCTTCCGCTGGTCAGGACGGGCGGTTTTTTCGCCGCGATGAAATCCGACATCCGCGAAGAGCGCGAAGCGGCCGCGCACGCGATCGCCGTCCTGGGCGGGACCGAGGAGGCGCTGCATGAATACAGCCTGCCTGGGAGCGACCTGTACCGCACGCTGCTGATCGTGCGGAAGACAGGAGCGACTCCGGCTGGATATCCCCGCAAAGCCGGCAAACCGGAAAAGGAGCCGCTTTCAGGCAGTCTGATTTCGGACAGTCCGCATCCGGCCGGACGCTTTACAGATGGGAGCCGGGATGCCGCCGGCACAAAGGAGACCCGATGAACGCTTCCGAACTTGCCGCCATCATGTTCCTGCTGATCCTGGTCGGCTATATTTCGCGGAAATTCCGGGTTGTCGACGAGCATTTCGGCGTCAGCCTCTCGAAATTCATTTTCAATATCGTCTTTCCCGCCATCATCATCGATTCGATGAGCATCCCCTTCGACCGGAGCGACCTCGACAATTCGATCCGACTGATGATCATCAGCACGCTGACGATGGTCCTGATGTTCATTGCCGCAAAAGCCGTGAACGCCATCACCCGGAAGAAAGACGGCATGTCCGGCATCCTCACGTTCGCCCTCCTTTTCCCGAACTTCACCTTCATGGCGTTTCCCGTCATGGAGGTGCTCTTCCCGGAACGCGGTCTCTTTTATATCAGCATGTACACCATCCCCACGCGGCTTGCGATCTACATCATCGGACCGCTCCTGATCAAGCCCGGGAACGGGGATGTTCCGGCAGGCAAGCTGATCAAAGACAGCCTCAAGGCGATCCTGACCCCTCCCGTTCTGGCGATCCCGGCCGGCATTCTGATCTATCTCACGGGATTCACGCTCCCGGCCGCCATCGGCGACACGATCGGATACCTTGCGAAGGTCGCCACCCCGATGGGGATGGCGCTGACCGGCATCCTGCTCGCCGACGCGCCGCTCCGCCAGCTGGCCGGAGAAAAGCGGCTGTACCTGCTGACGTTCCTGCGGCTGGCTGCGGCGCCGGTCCTGATTTATTTCATTCTTCTGCCGTTCGGGCTCGACCCCGTCATCTTCAAGATCGCCGTGCTGTACGCGGCGCTTCCGGCCGCCTCGTCGACGACCGTGTTCGCGGTCCGGTACGGCGGAGACGCCGCCGGAGCTGCCGGCAGCGTCTTCCTGACGACGATCCTGTCCGTCCTCACGGTCCCCCTGTGCGCATATCTTCTCGATCTTGTGGTATAATGGCTTATACGCGAAAAACGAGACAGACCGGAGGCAGATCGAATGACGGAATACAGCGCGAACGACGGCGATCAGGCGGATGAGGACGCGAAAATCGACGGGCGTGACGGCATTACGGAGGATCATTCCGCGGGTCCGCAGGATGGCGGACCGGACGCAGATCACGATATCGACCAGACAGAGGCGCCGACCCGGGCGTCGGATCACGGGGTAAGGGCCGCGGCGGCGGACGAGGCTTTCAGGGCCAAATACACGACGATCATTCCCGTCGAGCTCGAGCAGGAGATGAAGAAATCGTTCATCGATTACGCGATGAGCGTCATCACCGACCGCGCTCTTCCGGATGTCCGGGACGGCCTCAAGCCGGTCCACCGGCGCATCCTTTATTCCATGTACACCCAGGGATTCACCCCGGACAAGGCTTTCCGAAAGTGCGCAACGACCGTAGGCGACGTCCTCGGGCGCTTCCACCCCCACGGAGACGCGGCTGTGTACGATTCCCTGGTCCGCATGGCCCAGGATTTTTCCATGCGCCACACCCTCGTCGACGGCCACGGCAACTTCGGCTCGCGCGACGGGGATCCGCCGGCCGCCTACCGGTACACGGAAGCCCGCCTCACGAAGATCTCGATGGAGATGATGAGCGACATCAACAAGGACACGGTCGATTTCAAACCGAACTTCGACGAGCATGAGCTGGAACCGGTGGTCCTTCCTTCACGTTTCCCCAATCTGCTGGTCAACGGCTCCACCGGTATCGCCGTCGGGATGGCGACCAGCATCCCGCCGCACAACCTCGGAGAGGTCATCGACGGCGTCATCCTGCTGATCGACGATCCGGACACCGATGTCGAGGACCTGCTGGGTGTGATCCGCGGGCCCGATTTCCCGACAGCCGGCACCATCATCGGGACATCCGGCATCCGCGAGGCTTACCGCACCGGCAAGGGCAGGATCGTGGTCAGGGGCCGGACCGAGATCGAGGAGTACAGAGGGGGATCGCGCCAGCGGATCATCGTACACGACCTTCCCTATATGGTCAACAAGGCCCGCCTGATCGAGAAGATCGCGGATCTTGTCAAGGATAAAAAGATCGACGGGATCAGCGGCCTGCGGGACGAGTCCGACAGGACCGAGGCGGTGCGCATCGTCATCGAGCTCAAGAAGGACGCGAATGCCAATGTCGTGCTCAACCAGCTTTACAAGAACACGCAGATGCAGGACGCGTTCAACGCCAACATGCTCGCGCTCGTCCCGGACGAGCAGGGCCGTTTCGAGCCGAAGATCATCACGCTGCTCGACGCGCTCCGGCATTACATCAGCCACCAGAAGGAAGTGATACGGCGCAGGACGCTGTTCGAACTGGACAAGGCGCAGGCCAGGAAGCACATCGTCGAAGGCCTGCGGATCGCGATCGACAACATCGATGAGGTCATCCGGATCATCCGCGGTTCGAGGAATGAAGACGCGGCGAAGGCCGGCCTCATGGAGCGCTTCGGATTCAGCGACAAGCAGGCGCAGCACATCGTCGACATGAGGCTCGGCAGGCTGACCGGGCTCGAGCGGGAGAAGCTTGAGAGCGAATACGGCGAGCTGATCGAAAAGATTGCCTATTTCAACAGGATCCTTAGCGAGGAAGCGCTGCTCCTGTCGGTCATCAAGGACGAGCTGATCCAGATCCGCAGCCGGTACGCGCAGCCTCGCCTGACGGCGATCGAGACCGACGAGGAGGAGGAGATCACCGACGAGTCCCTGATCAAGGAAGAGGACGTCGTGATCACGCTTACGCATTTCGGCTACGTCAAGCGTCTCCCCGTCGACACGTATAAAATGCAGCACCGGGGGGGTCGCGGTGTCAGCGGGATCCAGACGAGGGAAGAAGATTTCGTCGACAACATCCTGATCACCTCCACGCACGCGTTCCTGCTGTTTTTCACCAATAAGGGCAGGGTCTACCGGCTCAAGGGATATCAGATCCCCGAGGTCGGCAGGACGGCGAAAGGAATGGCCATCGTCAACCTCCTCCATCTTGAGGGCGGCGAAAAAGTACGGACCGTCATCCCCGTCCGATCGTTTGACGAAGGCGGCTACCTCATGATGGCCACCGCCGGCGGCGTCGTCAAAAAGACCATGCTCCAGGAATATGCCAACATCAACAAGAGCGGCCTGATCGCGGTCTGCCTGCGGGAGGACGACGAGCTGATCGGCGTCCGCCTGACGGAGGGCGACCATGATATCACGCTTGTGACGCACGAAGGCATGTCCATCCGGTTCAATGAAAACGATGTTCGCAGCACCGGACGCAACACCCAGGGCGTCAAGGGGATCACGCTGGACGACGATGATTTCGTGATCGGCATGGTGCCGATCGATATCGCGAAGACGCTCCTCGTGATTTCTGAGCGCGGATTCGGCAAGCGCACGGAGATGGACGAGTACCGGGTGCAGTCCCGCGGAGGCAAGGGCATCCTGACCTACCGCACGACGGAGAAGACCGGCAAGCTGTCTGGGATCGCCCTCGTGGATGAGTCCAATGACGTCATCCTGATCAATGACACGGGCGTGATCATACGGCTGGATGCCAACGAGATCCCGATTCTTTCGCGCGCGACACAGGGTGTTACCCTGATGCGCTCGCGGGACGGACGGGTCGTGGACATCGCCGTGGTCGAACACGAAGAACCCGGGGAGACCGAAGGGGCGGAAAGCCCCGAGGAGCTCCCGGAACCCGCGGAGGCCCTTCCGGATGCGGGAGATGCGGTCATGACAGAGGCAGGCGCGGCGGATCCGGCCCTCGGCAGGCCCGACGATTATTCCGGCGGCGAGTGAGCCCATTCCGCCGATGCGAGAGATCCCGGGACGCGCCTGCAGAAAAGCAGGCGCGTTCTTTTTCGCCGCCGTCCGCCTCTTCTCCGGCGTTTCCGCGGGCGAAGGAGATGATACACCCGGACGAGTTGTAAAAACATGGAAAGAAATGTAAAAAAAAGTTTGACAAGCACTTTTGCGGATGGTATCTTATTTAAGCGCCTCGCGAAAAGCGATGCACGGACCTTGAAAATTGAATAGTGAAAAAACGAAACTACAAACGAGCCAA
>CAZDPQ010000031.1:0-23770 GCA_964507305.1 uncultured Oscillospiraceae bacterium | reverse complement strand
CGCGGTGGATCCCCGGCCGTACGGATCGTTCATCGAACACATGGGCCGGGCGGTGTACCACGGGATCTATGAGCCGACCCATCCGCTGGCGGATGACATGGGGTTCCGCACGGATGTCATGGAGCTTGTTTCCCGGCTCAACATCGGAATGATCCGGTATCCGGGCGGTAATTTCGTGTCCGGCTACAACTGGGAAGACGGCGTAGGCCCGAAGGAAAAACGGCCGCGGACGGTCGATGCCGCCTGGCAGTCCATCGAGCCGAACGAGGTGGGGACCGATGAGTTTGCCGAATGGTCGCGGCGTGTCGGCAGCGAGATGATGCTGGCGGTCAATCTGGGGACACGCGGGCCGGAGGAGGCGAAGGATCTTCTGGAATACTGCAATTTCCCCGAAGGTTCAAAGTTCGCCGACATGCGCTGTGCCAACGGGCACAAGGAGCCGTACGGCGCCCGCGTCTGGTGCCTGGGCAATGAAATGGACGGGGAATGGCAGGTCGGCGTCCGCAAACCGGCCGATTATGCCGACATCGTGCGTAAGACCGCACTCCTGATGCGGCGGACGGATCCGAAGCTGGAGCTTGTCGCCTGCGGAAGCCTGGGGCTTTTCATGAAGACCTACGGAGAATGGGAAACCGCCGTGCTGGAAGCGGCATATGAGCAGATCGATTATATTTCTCTCCATTCGTATTTTGCCAATGAGGATGGCGACACCGCCTCCTATCTGGCGTGCACCAATTATATGGACGAGTTCATAAGGACGCAGGCCGCAGCCTGTGATTATGTGAAGGGGAAAAAGCGTTCATCCAAAACCATCCATCTTTCCTATGATGAATGGAATGTCTGGTCGGCATCGCACAAGATCCCGTACGGTCCGGACTGGACGGTCGGACCGGTCCGCGAAGAATACCTGTACAATATGGAGGATGCCCTTGCGTTCGGCTGCATGATGATCACGCTGCTGAAGCATTGCGACAGGGTGAAAATGGCCTGCCAGGCGCAGCTGGTCAACGTGGCCGCGCCGATCATGACCGAAAACAACGGGCGCGCCTGGGCGCAGTCGATCTACTACCCCTTCCTCCACGCGTCGCGCTATGGACGCGGACGCGCGCTCCGCTCGGTGCTGGACTGCGCCGGCTACCATTCGGCGCGGTTCGGGGATGTCCCGTTCGTGGAAACCGTCGGCGTTGCCGACGACGACAAGGGCGAGCTGACCGTTTTCGCCGTGAACCGTTCACCGGACGAGGCGGTGGAGCTTGAGATCGACCTGCAGGGCTATGAGGGATACCGGCCGGCCGAGCACCTGGTGCTGGAGCACCCGGACCTTCAGGCATACAATACGGCGGACGATCCGAACGAGGTCGTCCCGCACCGGCACGGCGTGACCCGCGTCCGGGAAGGGCGGACCGTCGCGGTGCTGAACCGGCATTCCTGGAACGTCATCCGCTTCAGGACCTGACTGATATTTTGACCATCAAAGTTCATCCAAACAAAATAAAAGGATAGGATTCTGCAAGTTTAACACCCGGAAGGGTGAAATGACACAATTAAATGTTCAATCTATGGAATTTTGTTTCGCTCCTCTGTTTTAAGTTGCTATTTCAAAATCGAATGACTATAATAATTCACTGAATGCGCGTTTTTCTGGAGACGGAACCGAGAATCGGGTCCGGGATCCGGACCGGTCCATTCGGATAAGGAGCAGAAAGCCTATGACCCATGACGAGCTCGTATCGGTCCTTTATTATCTGATGCCTGTCGGTGCCGTATGCGCACTGATCTTCGCCTTCCTCCAGGCTCGCAAGGTCCTTCGTTTTTCGGAAGGGACCCCGAAGATGGTTTCGATCGCCGCCGCCATACGCAAGGGGGCGAACGCCTATCTGAAGCGTCAGTATACCGGAGTCGCCCTGTTTTTCGCGGCGATGTTCGTGATCCTCGGCATCATGTCGCTGACCGGCCTTCTGACGCCGTTCGTGCCGTTTGCGTTCCTTACCGGCGGATTTTTCTCCGGCCTGTCGGGGTTCATCGGGATGAAGATTGCCACAGCGGCGAACGCCCGCACGGCCAATGCCGCGCAGACCAGTCTGAACAAGGCCCTGCGCGTGGCGTTTTCCTCCGGAGCCGTCATGGGCTTCACCGTCGTTGGTCTCGGGCTGCTCGACCTGACCATCTGGTTCTTTTTCCTCCGCTTCTTCTATACGACGATCCAGCCGGTCCTCAATGATGCGGAGAAAATCCAGAAAATCACTTCCGCCATGCTGACCTTCGGGATGGGCGCCTCCTCGATGGCGCTCTTCGCCAGGGTCGGCGGCGGCATTTTCACCAAGGCCGCCGATGTCGGCGCCGACCTGGTCGGCAAGGTCGAGATCGGCATCCCGGAAGACGACCCGCGCAACCCGGCCGTCATCGCGGACAATGTCGGCGACAACGTCGGCGATGTCGCCGGCATGGGAGCGGACCTCTACGAGTCCTATGTGGGATCGATCGTTTCCACCTCCGCCCTCGCCGTCGCCGCCGGCTACGGATTCTCGGGCGTTGCCGTTCCGATGATTATGGCCGCGGTCGGCATGCTGGCGTCGATCTTCGGGACCTTCTTCGTCCGCACGGAGGAGAAGGCTTCCCAGAAGCACCTGCTGGCCGCCCTCCGCAAGGGGACCTGGATCTCCGCCGCGCTGATCGCGGTCCTTGCGTTCGTCCTCATCAAGATCCTCATCCCGGAGAACCTCGGCCTGTACGCCGCGGTGCTTTCCGGCCTGATCGCCGGCGTGGCCATCGGTTTCTTCACGGAATATTTCACGTCAGACAATTACAAGCCGACCAGGGAGCTTGCCGAGACTTCGCTCACCGGACCCGCTACGATCATCATCGGCGGGATCTCACTCGGCATGCTGTCGACCGTGATCCCCGTCGTGATCGTCGGGATCTCCGTCCTGGTCAGTTTCTTCGCTTCCGGCGGAGGGGACAGCTTTAATAAAGGACTGTTCGGCGTAGCACTTTCCGCGGTCGGCATGCTTTCGACCCTGGGCATCACCCTCGCGACCGACGCGTACGGGCCGGTCGCCGACAATGCCGGCGGCATCGCCGAAATGGCGAAGCTCCCCGCGGAAGTGCGCGAGCGCACGGATGCCCTTGATTCGCTCGGCAATACGACGGCCGCCACAGGCAAGGGCTTCGCGATCGGATCCGCCGCCCTGACCGCCCTGGCTCTCATCGCCGCCTTTGTCGACGAGGTCAAGCTGATCAGCCCCGACTACAAGCTGGACCTTTCCCTTACCAACCCCCCGACGCTCGTCGGGCTGTTTATCGGCGGCATGCTGCCGTTCCTGTTCTCTTCGCTGACCATGAAGGCGGTCGGGCGTGCCGCGCAGTCGATCGTCATGGAGGTCCGCCGCCAGTTCCGGGAGATCGCCGGGCTGATGGAAGGGACGGCGGAGGCCGACTACGCGCAGTGCGTGGATATCTGCACGCGCGGCGCGCAGAAGGAAATGGTCCTTCCCGCACTGCTGGCGATCATCGCGCCGATCGTGACGGGGCTTTTCCTCGGGGTCAGCGGGGTCGCCGGACTTCTGGCGGGCGCGACGGTATCCGGGTTTGTCCTGGCGGTCATGATGGCGAATGCCGGCGGCGCGTGGGACAATGCCAAGAAGCACATCGAGGGCGGGGCATACGGCGGCAAGGGCAAGGATCCGCACAAGGCCGCCGTGGTAGGCGACACGGTCGGCGATCCGTTCAAGGACACGTCCGGCCCGTCCATCAACATCCTGATCAAGCTGGTGTCCATGGTCTCGATCGTATTTGCCAGCCTGATCCTGAAGTTCAACCTGATCGACCGACTCTTCTGACCCGGCCGACGACGTCTTATCGAGGCAAAGAGGCTGTCGGGCGGTGGATCACCTGCCATGACAGCCTTTTTATAAAAGGCCTGGCCGTACCGGACAACAACCGGGCCATCAAGGGATCCTGCATGCGGCGCACAGGCTTCCATCCGGAAAGGGGTAAATAAAAGATGCAACTGAAAATCACCGAGACCGTCCTGAGGGACGCCAACCAGTCGCTGATCGCGACACGGATGCCCGAGAGGGATTTTGACGGCATCCTCGAGAAAATCGACCAGGCCGGTTATGAATCGATCGAATGCTGGGGCGGAGCAACCTTTGATTCCTGCCTCCGTTTCCTGGACGAAGACCCGTGGGAGAGACTGCGCCGGATCAAGTCCCGTGTACACAGGACGAAACTGCAGATGCTGCTGCGCGGCCAGAACCTCCTGGGCTACCGCCACTACCCCGACGATGTCGTCCGCAATTTTGTCAGCCGCTCCATCCACAACGGCATCGACATCCTGCGGATCTTCGATGCGCTCAACGATCTGCGCAACATCGAGGTCGCGGTCGACGAAACGCTGAAATGCGGAGCCCACGCCCAAGGCACGATCGTATACACGCTGAGCCCGATCCATGACCTCGAAAATTATGTCAAACTGGGACGCGACCTGGAGAAGATGGGCGTCCAGTCCATCTGCATCAAGGACATGGCGGGCATCATGAGCCCCAAGGAAGCTTATGACCTTGTCAGCGCTTTGAAGCAGAATGTCCGCCTGCCGATCGTCCTGCACACCCATTCGACGACCGGCCTCGGCCCGATGACGTATCTCAAGGCCGCGGAAGCCGGCTGCGACGGCATCGACACGGCCATTTCCTCGTTCTCCGGCGGCACGTCGCAGCCTTCGACCGAATCCCTCCACTACGCGCTGACACAGATGGGGTTCGAGACCGGGCTGCAGGATAAAGTTTTGAAAGACATCAATGATTTCTTCAAGCCGATCCGCGACGAATACATCCGCTCCGGCCTGCTGGATCCGTATGTCCTCAGCACCGAGACGGACGCGCTGGTCTATCAGATCCCCGGAGGGATGCTTTCCAACCTGATTTCGCAGCTCAAGCAGCAGAATGCGATGGATAAATTCAACGATGTCCTGCTCGAGACGCCCCGGGTGCGCAAGGATCTTGGCTATCCGCCCCTGGTCACGCCGATGAGCCAGATGGTCGGCGTGCAGGCCGCGGCCAATGTCCTGAGCGGCGAACGGTACAAGAGTGTCTCAAAGGAAGTCAAAGCCTATCTACGCGGCGAATACGGCAAAGCGCCGGGACCGGTCGATCCGGATCTGACCGCCCTCGTCCTCGGCGACGAGAAGCCTTTCACCGGACGTTTCGCAGACACCTTGGAACCGCAGTTCGAAAAGGCGAAAGCCAAGCTCGACGGCATGGCCGAAAGCGATGAGGATGTCCTCAGCTATCTGCTGTTCCCGCAGATCGCGGAAAAGTTTTTCCAGAACAGGATCGAGAAGAGAAGCAATCGCGTGACTTACCGGATCCGGAAAGTGGAGGAAAGCGAAGGATGAAATTGCTGACGGAAAGCCTTACGATCGGTATTTTCGGGTTAAGTGTCGTTTTCTCCGGACTGGTCCTTCTGATCCTGCTGATCAACGTGCAGACATGGTTTGTCGGCAGACTTCAGAAAAGAAAAGCGGCCGCTTCGGAGGGATCATTGCCCTCCGCGTCTGCCCCGGCCCCGCATGTGTCCGCTCCTGCCGCCGGCCATGAGCAGCCCTCAGCCAACACGCAGAGCGCGGTCCATGAGCAGCCCTCAGCCAACGTGCGAAGTGCAGCTCACGGGCAAACCGATTTCCGGGACACATCTGCGTCACCGCTTGACCCGTCGCTCAAATTGACCGGCGTGGACGAGAAGACCGCAGCCATTATCATGGCGATCGTCTGCGATGAGACCGGCTGCAGGCCGGAAGAATTGCATTTCAAATCGATACGGGCCTTGAGCCGCTAAGGGAGGGATACGATCATGAAATATATCGTGACAGTCAATGACAAGAATTACGAGGTGGAAGTAGAAAAGGGCGTCGCGCAGGTCCTGTCGGTCACGGCCGCCGCTCCGGTCTCGCCTGCCGCCGTCCATCCTGCCGCCCATTCCGCGGCTCCTGCAGCCACTCCCGTGGCTCCGCCCGCTGTCCATCCCGCGCCTTCCGCTCCTGCGGCAGCGCCCGCCGCTGCCCCGTCTGTGACGGTTTCAGGCGGTGAAATGCCTCTGAAAGCACCGATGCCGGGAACGATCCTGTCCGTGATGAAAAAGCCCGGCGATCCGGTGAAGAAGGGCGACGTCGTCCTCATCCTCGAAGCGATGAAAATGGAAAACGAGATCGTCTCGATGGCGGACGGCATCGTTGCACAGGTGCTGGTCAACAAGGGATCGTCGGTGGCAACCGGGGATCCTCTGGCACTGATCGTTTAAGGAGGCTTTCCATGTTTGCTGACACACTGCAGAAACTCTGGGCAGAGTCCGGATTTGCCGCGATCACTTATCAGCAGGGCATCATGCTCGTCATCGCATGCGTGCTGATCTATCTGGCGATCGTCAAGAAATTCGAGCCGCTGCTGCTGCTCCCGATCGCGTTCGGCATGCTCCTGGCCAACCTGCCGATCGCCGGATTGATGGCCGAGCCCGCGAACGGCGCGCCCGGAGGCCTGCTTTACTATCTATACCAGGGCGTCAAGCTCGGGATCTACCCCTCCCTGATATTCCTCGGCATCGGCGCCATGACCGACTTCGGCCCGCTGATTGCAAGGCCTTCCAGCCTGCTCCTCGGAGCCGCCGCACAGCTGGGCATCTACACCGCCTTCCTGGTGGCGCGCCTTCTCGGCTTCACCACGCAGGAATCCGCCTCGATCGGCATCATCGGCGGCGCGGACGGCCCGACGGCCATCTTCCTGACGACCCGCCTTGCCCCCGACCTGCTGCCGGCCATCGCGATCGCCGCCTATTCCTACATGGCGCTCATCCCGCTGATCCAGCCGCCGATCATGCGCCTCTTCACCACGAAGAAAGAACGCGCCTGCCGGATGGACCAGCTCCGCACGGTATCAAAGACGGAAAAGATCCTGTTCCCGATCGCCGTCACTCTGGTATCCTGCCTGCTGCTGCCCTCCGTCGCGCCGCTGATCGGCATGCTGATGCTCGGAAATCTGTTCCGCGAATCCGGCGTGGTCGACAGACTGTCGTCCACCGTTCAGAATGAATTGATCAATATCGTCACCATTTTTCTCGGCGTCACGGTCGGGGCGACCGCAAAGGCGGAACGCTTCCTGCAGGTCCAGACGCTCGAGATCATCGGTCTTGGGCTGTTTGCCTTTATCTTCAGCACCATGGGCGGCACCCTGTTCGGAAAGCTGATGTACTATCTCACAAAAGGAAAAGTCAATCCGCTGATCGGCTCGGCCGGTGTTTCCGCCGTGCCCATGGCCGCCCGCGTTTCACAGATCGAGGGCCAGCGTGCGAATCCATCTAATTACCTGCTGATGCACGCCATGGGCCCCAACGTTGCCGGCGTCATCGGTTCGGCGGTCGCAGCAGGCTTCCTTCTTGCCATGTTCGGGAAATAAAGGAGCGATCGTATGTCGGATGTAAAAGTCAACCCCGGGATCTGCGGGCTTGAGACGGTGATATCGGTCACAGCGGACGAGGATACGGCGCATGTCGTGATTTCCTCGCATTGCCCGGCCGTTCAGAAAATGCAGGAAGATCTCGAAGAGATCGATTGCCTGGAGGAATGCTTTTCGAAAATAGGCTCCTCACGGGTATACCGGTCGGCCGAAAAACATTGTAAACACATCGGCTGTCCTGTGCCGTCGGCGATCATCAAGGGATTGGAAGTTGCCTGCGGATTCGCGCTTCCCAAGGACGTGGAGTTCAAAATCAACCGCTGACATTCGGGCATGGAGAGGGTTATAATGGACTCGTCACCCTGATGAAGCGAGGACGCCCGTATGCAGGACCATTCCGTGAACGTCAACGAAAGCGCCTGGGACCACCGGAAGATGCATCCCCTGTGGATGAGTCTGGACAATGCCGGCAAGATCTATCCTGCCGCGCGGTCGCGCCGCTGGACCCCGATGTTCCGGCTGTCCGTCACGCTGACAGAGGACGTCGACCCGGAGATCCTCGCACAGGCGGAGGCACGGGCACTCAGGCGGTTCCCGACATTTGCCTGCTGCCTGCGGCGCGGGCTGTTCTGGTATTATATGGAACATACGGGCAAGGAAGCGGTGCCTGAGAAGGACGTCCGCAACCCGATGGTCCGGATGAAGATGTCCGGCGAAAGGCCTTTCCTGTTCCGGGTGCGCTATTTCAACAGACGGATCGCGGTCGAGCTCTTCCACGCTCTGACGGACGGATCCGGTGCGCTGACATTCCTGCTGACCCTGACGGGCGAATATCTGCGGATCCGGCACGGGATCCGGATCCCGGCCTCGAAGTTTGTCCTGTCCTGCGACGACGCGCCGACGGAAGACGAAATGGGCGACAGCTTCCGGAAATTTGCCGGCGGCGCAACGCTGAGCCGGAAAGAACCATCCGCCTACCACATGCCCGGCACCCCCGCCGAGCGGCACCGCCTGTTGCTGATCACAGGTGTCATGCCGACGGAAGCGCTTGCCGGCAAAGCCAAAGAATACAATGTCAGCGTCAACGTCCTGCTGACTTCGCTGCTGGTCCAGGCCATCCATCAGATCCAGATCCGGGAACCATCCCGCAGGAAGCGCAGAATGCCCGTCAAGGTTTCCGTACCCGTCGATCTGCGGCGGATCTATCCGACCGGCACCGTGCGCAACTTTTCTTCCTATGTCAATCTCGGGATCAACAGCGCGCTCGGCACGTTTTCGTTCCCGGAGATCCTTGCCCAGGTCCAGAGCGGTTCCGCCATGCACATCACCGAAAAATCATTGAACGCACGGTTTACCCTCAATGTGAGGGCGGAACGGAATCCGGTGATCCGTGCGATGCCGCTGTTTCTCAAAAATCCCGTCATGAAAGCGATGCATTATCTCCACGGCGAGAGGTATTTCTCGTCCGTGCTGTCGAACATCGGCCTGATCCGGCTTCCGGACGAAATGGCCGGCTGCGTCGAGCGGATGGACATGCAGCTCGGGTCTCCGGATCGAATCTCAAGCGTGTGCGCCTGCATCAGCTGCGGGGGGCGGACGGTCATCACTTTTTCGCGGAAGATCGTCGAAGCGGAATACGAACGGCTTTTTTTCACATCCCTTATCAAAATGGGGATCCCGGTGCGGATCGAGAGCAACAGGAGGGAATGGTAATGTCGTATTGTGTCCATTGCGGGGTGGAGCTTGCCCCGGGCGAAAAAGCATGCCCGCTGTGCAATACCCGGGTCGTCGATCCCGGGCTCCCGGAGGGCGGCGAAACGGATCTGTCATTGCCGGACGGTTACGAAGAAGCGGAAGGGCCGGTCGACCGGCGGTACGGTGTCAAGCTGGCAACCGCCCTGCTGCTGGTGCCGACTCTCGTTTCCATCCTGAGCGATTATTTCTCCTCCCATGCCGTCACCTGGTCCTATTATGTCTGCCTGGGGATGATATGCGTCTGGGCGTTTTTCATTTTCCCGTTCCTGTTTTCGAAAAAACAGCCATACCTGTTCGTCGCGGCGGACACGGCGGCTGCCGCCCTGACCGTATGGGCGATCCATCTCATCACGGGACGGCACGGATGGTTCCTGCCCCTGGCTCTCCCGCTGGTGCTGCTCGCGGGGCTGCTTTCCGGACTGATCCTGCAGCAGGTCCGCCGCCGCCGCGCCCGCAACCTGCGGAAAGCCGGCAACGTCGTGCTGATGACCGGCGCCGCCGTGCTGTGCATCGAACTGGTCATATCCCATTATGTCGAAGGCCGCTTCCGCCTGGAATGGTCGCACTATGCCGCCATGTCCCTCGCGGCCCTCGGCGTGATCCTCTACATCCTTTCATTCAACGCTTCGCTGAGCGAGACGATCCGGAGGAAGCTGTTCCTGTGATGCGGGAGCTTTCTTTCCGGGACGCCTTCTGACACGGACGTTCACCGGGGACGCTTTTCGCGCTGAGGCGACAGAAGACATTTGATATCAGACTGGAACCGTTTTACATGCAGAGGTAAACATGAAACGAGAGCATGATCGCATGAAGCATCGCAAGATCGTTATCCTGATCGTACTGGCAGCGCTCATCGCGCCGCTGCCATCCGGCTGCAAGACCCCATCCCCGAGTCCTTCCGACGCCATCACCCTGCGTCAGGCGTTCCGGACCGTTGCCGTCGAAGATGGTATCCTGGATCCGGACAACATCTGTTTTTACAGGAAAAACGGCGATTCCGCCGAAACGCATCTTGTATCGGCCCATGAGATCCTGGAATACGAACCGCCGTATCCTGTCCCGCATGCGGATTATTATGAACAATTCCTGCCCGATGGGGTGAAGCGGATCCTCCCGATTCTCGAGTATGCCATCTCGCACGAATATTCCCGCATCTGCATCCCTTCCGAAGAGTTCCATTACGGACTGTTTTCGGATAGCGTATGGTTTCTCGCGCAGATTTATTTTCTGGACTTCGACGCTGCGGAGGTCGCCAGTTTTCCGCTGGAGAACGGGCACACGCTCCGCTATATGCTTGTGACCATGTTCGAGCTCGAAACGGGCGACATGGAAAAGTATCGGAAATCGCATGAAACCGCCTGGGATATCGTACAGAACATGCCGGACTCCTGCGAGACCGATTTTCAGAAGGCGCAGTATCTTTATCATTTTCTGACGGAAAACGTGGAATATGACGATGGGGATTATTACGAGTCCGAATATGACCTGGCATATGACGCGCTTGTCAAGCACTCCACCGTATGCGCCGGATATGCCGCTGCCCTTTTCTATCTATACAATATGGCGGGCATCGACTGTATTTATCTGTACGGCTATCTGGACGGCGGCGGGGAAGGGAAATGGCATGCATGGAATGCGGCGAAAATCGATGGCCGGTACTATCTGTTTGACGCCACATGGGACACGGGAAATGAGATCCGGGACTACCGGTTCTTCGGGATTTCCTCCGGATCCATGCAGGAATTTTATCCGAGGTCGATGGTCGCGCGGATCGAAGAATACCATCCGGTCTGCGACCGGATGCTGACGGAGTCGGGATCCCCGGGTTCCGAAGGGTGAGCTTCGCCGTTTTGAAAACGGATTCTATATGAAAGTGTAAAATCGGGAATGAAATGCCGACAATATCGGTAAAAAGGATTTAACAGGAAACAGGGTATACCGTACCCATCCCTTGCATGAAAAGCTGGAATCTCAGACTTTGGAGAAACGATTTCATGGATCTGCGTAGCACAACACTGTATGATGAAAAGACACTATCAGACCTACTGGCCTTTTCCCTTCATAAAGGTAAGTATTTTAGGTTGAAAAGTAGGATTTTCAATGTGGTTTTCCCGATCCTGCTATCCATTGTATTGCTGGAAATCGTCGTATCTCTCATATTAGGTTTTTATGATCCTCTGGGATTATTAGGTTCCATTTTTATAGTATGTCTGGCCCTTTACGTCACAATACGATTTGTCAGTCCCACTGTCGCGAAGAAAAACAACAAGAAAATATTGAATACCAATGTGGAATATCGATTTACCGATGCTTCTTTTGAAATAAAAGTCGAGACACCGCAAATAAAGTCAGAGGAAAACATTACGTATGACTTTCTATACAAAGTCTTTGAGACGGACGAATATTTCTACTTATTTTCCAACACGGCAGCCGTTTATATCGCAGCGAAATCCGATATGGGAGAGGAAGCCGCCCTGCAGCTCCGGGAGGTCATACGCGGTCAAATGCCGGCAAAAAAATATATCCTTTGCAAATAGCAGCAGGAGCAGTGAAACGGATATAAGACGGACATTCCCGCTCTGCGTGATTTCAATTCGGATTCGACCAGACAATCCCGAAAGGGTATATTATTAGCAAGAACCATTGAGTTTATACCCTAAAGGGATTATTATAACGATACGAACTGTATAGGTAAATATATCAGGGACGAACGAAAAAAGACAGGCTTGACGCAGGCGGAATTTGCGATGCGTTCATGCTTTGGATTGCGTTTTATCCGAGAACTCGAACAGGGAAAAGAAACCGTTCGGCTTGACAAAGTCAACCAGGCATTGTCCATGTTCGGGATGGAAGCATTGCCGGGGAAGAAAGAGGAGTGACATTGGCACCGGAATCACGAAATCGCGGCACTTATTGTAATCACACCCGTAATGATGTAGAATTTCACCTGTAGCAGATCGCACGGATATTCAGGAGGGCATCCCCCATGTGTTTTTCAGCGGAAGCAAGTTTCATCGGCGGCTCTGTCCTGACCACGATCGGCGTCCTCTCCGTCCGCAAGAACCGCGAGCCGGCGCAGCGCCTGTTTTCGGCCATGCCGCTGGTCTTCGGCCTGCAGCAGATATCAGAGGGCTTCGTCTGGACCGCGCTGAAAGCGGGTCATCATGAGATCATGCTCAAGCTCGCCACCTACGTTTTCCTGATTGCCGCGCTGCTGATCTGGCCGACGTTCGTGCCTTTGTCCGTGAGACTCATGGAGACGGACCGGCGAAGACGTCCGTACCTCAACGCCCTGACCGCCCTCGGCGCCGGGACCTCTTTGGCTTATCTGTATGGATTTTTGTTTTATGAAGTCACGGCCCGGATCGATTATATGCATATCAGCTACGGAGTCGACGCACCTGCGATCGCGCTCCGGATCGCCTTTTTTGCTTATCTGGCAGTGACCCTGCTGCCCTTCCTGATCACATCGAAACGGCGGGTCTGGCTGCTGGGCGCGGTCGTGATCGTTTCCTACGCGATCGCCGCCTATTTTTACAGCGAGTACCTGCTGTCGGTCTGGTGCTTTTTTGCCGCCCTGACCAGCGTTGTGGTCTGGTGGATCGTCGGCGAAGCCCGCGCCGTTTCCAGGCAGCCTGTCCAGGCGGGCCCATAAGACCGGGGTGAAGCCCGGCATCCGCATCAGCAGCCGTTCTGCCTCATTTTTCCGGGCTGTACAGATCCTGATAGGTTTCCGTCGCCGATTTTCGGGCAGACCCATCCGCGAACGCGCGGACTTTCCGGTTGGCCTTGTTCTGGTCGATCAGAGTCCCCGCTCCGCCGATGCATCCGCCGGGGCAGGCCATCCCTTCGAGAAGATATTTCCCGCGCTTCCCCATCTTCGCCTGCTGCAGCAATTTGCGGCATTCCGCCAGGTTTTCAGCCTTATCGGTTTGGACCTGCAGATCCGGATGGGTCTCGCGGATGACATGCGTTATCGCCGAAAGCACCCCGCTGCTGACGGCAAATCCGCGGCCATCCGCGGATGCCCGATCGGAAACGGCCGATATGTCGATCGTCTCCAGGTCGATCCCCCGCGCGTCGAACATGGCGGCGACCTCTTCAAATGTCAGGACATAGTCGACCCATCCGGTCAGTCCGGGTTCGGCCACTTCCTGCTTTTTGGCGGAGCACGGGCCGATGAACACGATCATGCTGTCCGGATGATTTTTCTGGATCACTTTCGCGGTCTCGATCATGGGTGAATTGGACTCCGAAACGCAATACGCCTTGTCGTTCAATTCGCGCTTCGCGAATTTGGACCAGGCCGGGCAGCAGGAGGTCGCTAGAAATGGCTGATCCCCTCCCAGCACTTCCCGGATGAACTCCCTGCTCTCCAATACGGCAGTGACATCCGCACCGACGGCAACCTCCTGCACATCCGCAAACCCGAGCCTGAACAATCCCGCAGCGATCTGCGGGAAGCAAACCTTTTCTCCGAACTGCCCGGCGAAGGAAGGGGCGATGATCGCGCAGACCTTGCCCTGCTTCATCCGCTGCACCACCTGATAGATCTCCGATTTGTCCATGATCGCGCCGAAAGGACAGCTGACCATGCACATGCCGCAGGCGACGCATTTCGGCGAAACGATGATGGCCTTCGCATTTTCAGGGTCCTTCGTGAACGCATTGGTGCCGCATGCCGCCACGCACGGCCTTTCATTCTTGATGATGGAATCAAACGGGCAGACCTCGTAGCATTTGCCGCACTTGATGCACGCTTTCTGGTCGATGAAACTCAAGCCGTTCTGCATCGACGTGGCATGGACCGGGCAAACCGATATGCACGGATGCGCAAGGCATCCGTGGCAGGTGTTCGATACGAAATACGAATTTTCCTCGCACGCTTCGCATGCGCTGGGGATGACCCGCAGAGCCTGGATCGGCAGCTTGTGTTCGCGCAGGATCGGAAGATCGAAATCCGGGCCGTAGCCGTTCAGCTTGTCGATGGACCACAGATCCAGCCCCAGCGCGAGCCGGACCCTCTCGCCGACGATCTCCCGCTCCCTGGCGACGGAATCCCGGTAGGTCGGGGAATCCCCCTCGATGATCCGATTCGGGATGTCCCGGATCTGATCGCTGGTCCACTCGTCATACGCGGCGGATGTGATTGCCTTGAAGACCTCGCTTCGAAGATAATGGATCGGGGTATCAAAATAGCGCATACCGTACTCCGTTTCACGAGACATTCGCTTCTTTTCCGGTTCTCCTTTCATCATAACAAAAATCCGGCGCTTCGGAGAAGTGAAAAAAAGCATCACCCGTGATATCATGGAATTAATATATGGAAGCCGGTACGGATGAAGGCGATCCGCATCAGGACCTCTTTGAAGGTCCATTTTGACAGGACAGGTATCGTATGAACACCAACTTCAGGTTCTTCGCGTTTTTTTGCTGTTTTCTGCTTCTGCTTCCCTTGCTCGGATGCCGCGGAGAGCCCTCCGGACCTGCGGATTCCTCATCCGATCTCCCGATGGACAGCGCGGCAAGCCGGCAGGGAGCCGGCAGCACGGAAAGCACGGACACCGGAAGGTCATCCGTAACCCCGCTGGAGGCTTTGCCGGATTTCGATTCGTTCAGCGACATGGCAGCCGCCGCTTCGGCCGATTTTCTCCGCAACTTCTGGGAAGGATCCCCGGACACCGGACACTTCATCCACTGCAACGAGAAAATGGTCTGGGAATACGGGATGGCCTTGCTTGGCCTCGAAACATTGTATAACGCCACCGGCGACCCGGGCATCAAGGATTATTTCAAGGCGCAATGGGCGCACATGCAGGAGGTTTTCACGGACGAGGAGATCACGGCGCCTGGCAGGGAGCCCAATGTCGCCTGCGATGACGCGGCCTGGACCGCCATGACGCTGATGGCGATCTACCGGATGACGGATGAAGAGAAGCCTTTGACCCTCGCGGCGGAAACGATCATCAACAGCTATGCATACTGGAAGGATGAATCCCTTCGGAACGGGGTCTGGTACCGCATGGGCAATGACGGCACCCCGGCAAAATACGAATGGTCGAAATCCGGCTATTGCGCCGGTCTGATCCTTTCCGCACTGTCTTTTCAGGAGATCACCGGGGGAAGCTACCTGGCGGTTCCCGGATTGTACGCGGATACACTGACGCTATACGATTGGGTTGAGAAATATCTTCGCCGCGACGGGGAAAAAACGTTCGGCACCCCCGTGGTGCAGGGTGTCACGGCGGCAAATGACAAATTGTATTATGTCGATTTTACCGACAACAAAATAACCGGCCGGTTCCTGCCGCGCGGCTTTTCCGAGAAAATCGCCATCGGAGAGGCCGGCAGCAATTCCGCCTTGTTTCTCAATACGGCCATGTCCGTGATCAACAGGAAGCTTTACGGAATATCGGAGGAGAAAATCTGCCTGACAAAAGCGCTCGAGACCGCAAACGCGCTGCCCATCAGCGCTTACAACAACAGCGGCGTTCTGCTCAATGACCGGGACGCCTGGACCAATGCCACGTTCATCGGATATTTTGTAAGCGACGTGCTGACACAGGAAGGCATTGATGACCGGGTCCTCGCGCTGATCCGGAACACCGCCATTTCGATTGCAAAAAATTGCCGCACCGAAGAAGGATTCTACGCTGCGGAATGGAGCGGCGGACAGACATAGAGCAAGGGCAATTCACCCGCTAGCATGATCATGACATCGGCCACCACCGTCCATATGATATACGCAGCCGCGCTGGCCGAGAAGCTTGGCCTGATCGATTACGGATCCTGACAGGCGCTCGCTGCAGGCGCTCGCTGCTGCGAAAATCACCCATTGCAGGAAGCGTCCGAAACGTCTATGATACTACTGATAGGTGTAAGCGAGGTGCGGCTATGGCAAAACTGGAACAGACTCTCACAGGCGATTTCGACGCGATCCTGAGCAGAATCGAGGACGGGATCCTGCGCGGCAGCTTTTCTGCATCCCTGGAGGATTCAAGCGACTTCCGCGGTGACAGCTCCCGCTGCAGCGTTAGGGTGTTCGAACGGTACAGCATGATCGGCGAAAATCGCGTCAGCATGAATCTGACTCTTTTCGGAAGCGGCGGGACGATCCGGCTGTCCGCGATCACTTCCGGCGGAAGCAAGGCCGTTTTCTTCAAAATCAACACCTGGGGCGAGGAGGCTTTCCTGGACAAGCTGCGAGAGCTGATATAGCAAACGGATTTTTTTGCCTTCCGGTTCCGGCAGATCCTATGCCGGGCGTTGTCAATAAGGGATCAGGATCGCTGCAGGCGGGACACCAAAATCGTGAATACCCAGAACAAAGCCGATAAAAGGCGGATTATGGAACTGGAAGGGGGCATCCATGCGGATATCTTTTGATTTGGACGAAACGCTGTTCATCGATCCCGAAAAGATTTCCGCAGAACCCGAACGTAAATTTCCGCTCCGGTTAATCTATAAAGAGCGCTTACGGAAGGGAACGCCGGAATTGATGAAGCGGATCCGTCAGAACGGGATCGACCTTCATGTGGATGATGACATATCCGTCAAGCAGAACGGCGACATTTACGGGTTCAAGGTGTTTTTACTGAACGATGAGAATAAAACATGGGCCGAGAATCTGTGGGATCGGATCGAAAAAATGAACCGAAATAGAAACCTGGGACCCATTGAACACGATTTACGATAAGGTGTCGATGGCGGCAGGAACTTCTGCCTTCCTGAAAAACAGCAGCGTCACAAGGATCCCTGTGCCA
Organism: uncultured Oscillospiraceae bacterium; assembly: GCA_964507305.1. Taxonomy (GTDB): domain Bacteria; phylum Bacillota; class Clostridia; order Saccharofermentanales; family UBA5734; genus JAQVYV01. Next base: position 6,807 of record CAZDPQ010000031.1, on the reverse strand, counting down.
AGCAGCGCAATGCTCAGGACAAACGGAAGGATACGCGATATATCGCTGAGAAGCCCGCTGATATAGCCGAACGGTACGCTGACCATCATGACGATCGTCTGCAGGATCGCCAGAATGCCGGAACGTTCCGCCCGGTCAACATGGATTGCGACAAGAGATTCCCGGAGCGTCGCAAGAACGGCAAGCCCCAGTGCTTCGAAAAGAAGAGAAATCACCAGAAGCGCATACCCCAGGATACCGGTTTTTGTTATCGTTATCAGGATCGAGCAGCCGATGATCGAGCTGGCAAATCCGCCGATCAGCGGCCAGCGCAACCGGGTCTGCTCGATGTGCTTGATGATCGTAAAAAACAGCAAAATCGCCATCGTGCTTCGGATCATCGGAAAAATCGGCAGAAGCGCGTCCGGCACCCCGATCCTGCGCGAAGCGATGATCTGCCAGAACGTGATGCCGATCATGGCAGCGATTTCGACAATGATACTGATTGCGATCGCAAAAATCGTCCCTTTCGAACCGACGATCTTCCGAAAAGAACTTTTATAGCCTCTGAGCATCTCTCCCCAGGTTTTTCCTGCAGCCTCGCTCTGCCTTATTCGGCCGACAGCGGTCTCTCTGGAGAAGAAATAAAGGATAAGGATTTTTGCCGTCATGATAATGAACGCATTGATATATAATATCCGGATGGCCGGAACAAGAGTCAGGCGGGCCACAAGGATGGAAGATACGGGTGCAAAAAGCGCCGATAAATTGCCGGCCAGGACCACGAGAGAGTAGATTTGCGTGATCTTTTCCTTGGGAGCATCCTCGATCAGAAGGCAATCCCAGGCAACCGTCGGTATCTTCATCATCCCATTGAGCATTGCCGCGACAACGAAAAACCAGAACCCCTGGCTGAATGCCCAGATAAGCGACGGCAGGCTCCAGGCCAGAAAATCAAACACGGCAGTGCTTTTTCTTCGGCCGAACCTGTCAATGATAACACCGGACAGAAACGCGAAAATCATCTGGGAGAATGTATAGATCGAGGTCACAATGCCTACCTGGATATCATTCATCCCGAATGCCAGCATATATACGGCCGCATAGGGCAGGCAAAGATTCATCGAAAGCCCCCACATGGGCTCGGTATAAACACACGCACGCGGATTGCCGCGAAGTTCACGAAGAGTACGGATCATATAACAATTCATCCTGACAATTTTAGGTCTATTTTAGCCTATATTCCGGGTAAAGAACAGAGGAATGATATGCCGGATCGCCTGCGTCGGCAGGAAACATTAACGATTGTAATCAGTAGAGGAAGGATGTGTTATGTATCATGGTAGTATCTTTGCTGTACCTGTATCAAAGGGATTTTTGACGGGATTTGAGATAAAGTATAATAATGCAGGATTATGTGCAATATTATGGTGTATAAAACGTTGAAAATGACCCAAATGGATGTTATACTGTTATCCGGAGGCGCGGAAAGATATGGAAAGATCCTTGATGAAGGACCTGATAACATGGAAAAGCAGCCGGAACAGGAAGCCGCTTGTTTTGCAGGGTGTCCGGCAATGCGGTAAAACGTATTTAGTCAAGGATTTTGCAGGGCGGTTTTACGCAGATGTCGCCTATTATAGCTTCGATAAAGATTCAAAAATCAAAAAATTCTTTGAACCGGACCTGGATCCCGGGAGAATCATCAAGGACCTTGGAATTGCCCGCGGAAAAACGATTAAACCGGACGAAACGCTCATCATCTTTGACGAGATCCAGGAATGCCCCGAAGCCGTAACTTCACTAAAGTACTTTTCCGAAGATGCTCCCGGTTATCACGTCATTTCAGCAGGATCATTGCTTGGCGTTGCCATGAAGAAAGGGACATCGTTCCCTGTAGGGAAAGTCGATTTTCTGACCCTCTTTCCGATGAACTTTTTTGAGTTTCTGCATGCGCAGAATCCAATCCTCGCAGAGGAATTAGAAAGCAGCCCATTATCTGCCGGCATATGGAAAACATTCCGCAGCGAATTATTGGAGAAATACAGGGACTTTCTTGTTGTAGGCGGAATGCCCGAGGTGGCAAAGATCTGGATCGAAACGAAAAACATTGAAGAGGCTGAAAAAAAGCAAGACGAGATCCTGATCGGCTATCAAAAAGATTTTGTGAAATATGCAGACACAAAAGATTACCCTAAAATATCATCTGTCTGGCAGTCTATTCCCAGTCAGCTTGGCAAAGAAAATCGGAAATTCATTTTCAGCCAGGTAAAAAAAGGCTGGCGGGCAAAGGATTTGGAGGACGCCCTTATCTGGCTGATCCATGCAGGCCTGGTGTATAAAGTGGAAAGCATCGACAAACCCAATTATCCGATTTCTTTGTATGCAGACCATTCTTTTTTTAAGTTGTATATGTCCGATGTAGGATTATTGAGACGTCACGCGGATCTGCCGTCATCCATTGTCCTTAGCGATGATTCTGCCTATAAGGAATTTAAAGGAGCAATGGCAGAAAATTATATCGCCTGCGAACTCAAAACGATATACGGTAGATGGAAGGATAAGAATTTATATTATTGGACAGCAGACGGCTCTGCAAAAGCAGAAGTAGACTTTATCGTCCAAGATGATGAAAAAAGCATTATTCCTATTGAAGTCAAATCAGGCACTGCAAAACATGCCCGTTCGATTACGCAGTATTGCAGGTATTTTAGTCCGGAGAGATCGGTTTTGACATCACTCGACGAAATGACCGATCGCATTCTGCCACTCTATGCATTTTGGAAATTCAAGGAGTGGATCAGGCGGGATGAAAAAATTACTGGAGGATCGAAGTGAAAAAATATCAGGATCATACCGGCACTATTACAAAAAAACATCGCGGCTTTTTCGGGCAATATATTATTACTATTGATGATGGATCGAAAAAAATCCCTATTATTGTTGGTAAAGGAATATATGATACTTCCAATATTGGTCAGAGCTTTGTTGTTGGACATTGTGGTAAAAAGCTTATAAATATCAGACCTTATACCTTTACAAAGGATTGGATTATATGGAATAAGTTCATAGATGAAATTGTTCCTTGCAATATTAAAAAATTAAATTCCATTCAAAAGTGTGCGGTTATCTGTTTTTGCTATGATACTGAGATGAATAGCGGCGGGCATTCCGGATTTTTTGATTCCTTGGATAATAAAATATCAAAAAAGGATATCGAATCCGCTTTGATAGAAATTGGAGCCGCTGCATTCGTTCCCAACTTCATTGAGTCTTACACATCGGGAATGGACGATGATTATATAAAAACAGATGACTATTTTTATAAAGCAAAACCTTCATTAACGGATATCATCGAAAAATATGTCACAAGCAAGTGCGGGGATATTTTCAGCCATCCGTAAATCACCTTTCACTTGCACCACGAAATTCCGTCCATCATGACTCCTTCATTTTCCGTTTGAAAATGGAAATAAGCCACCGTGTGCTGCCATAATTTTGTGCGGACGCTACGGTGTTGACCAATTCCCATCCGTCCGAGCCTAGATTGTTCAGTTCATATTGGAAGTCAATCCGATCGACTTTGCCCCCTAAAAAACCCTTGGCATCGGTATACAAAACCTTGTATTCATATTTTTCCATCGTTCCAACCTCCTTGGTCAGCTTTACAGCAGATAGATAATTCTACATGTGAAAAGCAGTTTATTCCGCCAACAGCTGTTCCATATAGGCGAAATCCTGATCGGAAGGATAAGCAATCTTATAATCATAAAAGGACCATATAAAGCATTTACCGCTCTCATCTCTTCCGAATACCAGATATGTATAGACTGAATCATGCCCGATGACAGTCAGTTGGCAGGCTTTGAGTTGATCAGCATTCATATGTTCTCTGTGTTCTGTCCAGCTGTAATTTTTGGCTATTTCCATGATTTCAAAGAATTTCTCTGTATCGAAATAAACGGCTGGTATCGTATAGGACTCGCTGTTGATGTTTTCGTCATATCTGTTGATAACCAATGTGTCGATTTCATCCCTGATACTTTCCATATCCATCCAGATGAAACCCTGAGGATCTCTGCTGGTGACCGCGGAAGATATCTCAATGCCATTCGAGTCATAATCCGATGTAGGGAAATTCATATGCTCATGATCGGTAAGCGGCATGCCTTCGGAAACCGCGGAATCTTCCGTAGAATCAGCAAATGCCGTGAACGTCACAGCGGAAACAACGACAATAATTAAAATCGCGAGTCTGACGATTCGTTTATTATAACTGTAGAGTCCCACTATTTCACCTCCGAAAGGAAAGGCTGAACAATTCAATCCGCACTGCAGATTGTGCCGGTAGACTCACGTTCTATAACGGTGCAGGCAAGCATGACTTTCTGACCACGTGATACGTTCCGTCCGGCTAGAATATCCAATAGTAAATGCGTGGCGTTTTGCCCGATCTCAAACAAAGGCAATGATATCGTGCTCAAAGACGGACGGCAAACGGTAGAGATCTCTCGGTTATCAAAGCCGATCAGTGCAAGATCCTGTCCGACTTGTATTCCCTCTTTGTTGCAGTATTCGAGAACACCGCTCGCAATCAGATCATTGTGGGCGAAAATCGCGGTTACGCCTGCGTCGACAAGCTCTTTTGTCAGCCTGAATCCGGACTCTCTGGTCCAATCGCCATACCGTGTAAAACCAGGATTGTATGGAACATTGAACGCATATAAAGCTTCCTGGTGGCCGAGGATGCGGTTGGCCGTATGAATGCTCTCGGCATTTCCGGCAATCATGCCAATTTTACGATGCCCTTTGCTGATCAGCAATTGCGTGGCCTCAAAGGCGGCTTTCTGATCGTCATACAACACGGCCGGCACGCTGGCGTCGGTGCTGTAACAATATGCATAGACAAAGGGTATCTCATTGCGGTCATGGATTGGAACCACAGCATGGCTATGGCATCCTACATAAATAATGCCGTCCACCTGTTTGGAGAGCATGGTATCTACCAATGCATGAGCAAGCCGGGAACACTCTTTGGGGTCCGTTGGATTATTACCATACCTTTTATTGAACCGCAGATTGCCCAATATGTAATGATATCCCTGACTTTCGCAATATGCATCAATTCCGTCAACAATATCCGGTGTATTGAATACGGTCAAGTCCTCCGTGATCACGCCGATCGTACGACTCTGCCCTTTTTTCAGATTGCGTGCATAAAGATTAGGCCGGTAGCTCAAGTCATTGGCGATTGACAGAACCGTGTCGACCGTAGCCTGACTGACGCCGGGCTTTCCGTTTAAAGCCTTGGAAACAGTTGCGATGGATACATTCGCTTTTGCAGCGATTTCATGGATTGTCGTCATGGAATTCTCCTGCAAGTGATTTCATGTTAACAATATCACAAATACGTTTAACATACAAGGGATGATCTGCCTGATGGTGCTGTTCTTTACCAATATAGCAGCATTATTCGAAAAATCTACCTGAATAAACCCAATTAAAGTAAACGATTTACATGTTATAATGCACTAAATTGAATCCATTATGTGCTGCAATATGTCAAATTATCAATGAAAATCACATTTTTTTAAATAATATGCTTTACAAGTCTCTATTATTAAGATATATTGTTCTCATAGAGAAAACGTTTACTCTTTCTGGTAAAAAAATCAATGGAAATGGAGAAGCAGCATGTCTGGGACACTACAATTACCTGAATTGGATCAAATCAAAATCACCGATTCAATATGGTGTCATTATACGAATAAACTTGAGGATGTTATTATTCCTTACCAATGGCAGATATTAAGCGAGAGGATTCCCGGTGCCGATCCTGCCTTTACCAACTGGAAAATACTGGACGCGCAGGCTGACAAATTCATGCAGGCAGGCGAGCAGGTCATGGAATCCTTCTGCATCAAAAATTTCCGTATCGCTGCAGGCGAAATCAAGGGCGAACACAAAGGCGTCATATTTTCGGATTCGGATCTCTACAAGTGGCTGGAGGCAGTCGCCTACTGTCTGCATATCGGTGTATGCAAAAATTTCGAGAAAATAGCGGATGAAGTCATATCTCTTATTGGAAGCGCACAACAAAGGGACGGGTATCTGAACACCTATTACACCATTGCGGAACCGCAGGGACGCTGGAGCAATCTTACAGAAGGGCATGAGCTCTATTGTGCCGGCTTTCTGATCGAGGCTGGAATAGCCTATTTCGAAGCAACGAAGAAGAATGATCTGCTGAATATCGCGATCCGTTTTGCGGACTTGATCTGCGAGGTTTTCGGACCCGGAGAAAATCAGATCAAAGGCTATCCGGGTCACCAGGAGATTGAACTGGCACTGATCAAGCTGTTTCACTGTACAGGGCAGCGCCGTTATCTGGACTGTGCGCGGTTTTTTTTGGATGAGCGCGGCAAAGAGCCGAACTATTTCCTCCAGGAGATCCAAAACCGGGATGGTCAAATGATATTCCCCGAACTTCGTGAATACGAACTGAAATATTCACAATCCCATACAACACCCCGGCAGCAACGCACAGCGGAAGGCCACGCGGTTCGGGCAACATACATGTTTTGCGCCATGGCGGACATTGCACGAGAAGATCATGACGAGGCTTTGCTGGATACGTGTCGGGTCCTATGGAAAAGCATCACGCAGCAGCGGATGTATATCACGGGAGGGATCGGCTCATCGGGCTTCTTCGAGCGTTTTACCACCGATTATGACCTCCCCAATGACTCCTCTTATTGTGAGACATGCGCTTCCATCGGCCTCGCGCTTTTCGGACGCCGTATGGGCCTTCTTGAGCGGGATGCAACG
>CAZDPQ010000030.1:0-24755 GCA_964507305.1 uncultured Oscillospiraceae bacterium | reverse complement strand
AATCGCTCTGCATGTGATCGTGCGTCCCTGTGCCGATCGACCCGCCCATGCCTCCGTAGCCGAGGCAGAGGTCCAGCCGCATGTTGTCCGGCCGCAGCGCTTTCAGCGCCCCGGCCTGCTTGATGAACAGGGCGCCGCTCGTCCAGGAGGGCGTAAACATCGCGAGCTTCTTGAAAAGCGGGATCCCGGATGGCGTGGAAAAATCGACGATGACCCGATTGTCCAGCCCGTCGATCGAATCCAGCGAAGCCGCCAGGCCGGAGACCGGGCCTGATGCATTCCGGGAAAGCCCGTCGCCCGTTGGGGCCGTGCAGGAGGCCAATAGAATCGCAGGAAGAAGGAGTAACATTTTAACAGCTTTTCCCCACATCAAATCTGTCTCCATCAAATATTTCTTGTAAAATGTGGTCAAATGTTATAAAATCAATTGCATTATAGAGGAGTTTTGTCAGTAGTTCAACATATTATTGTTTCAAAACCGTGTAATATTGTTAACTCCTCGGGAGCGCCTGTATTTTTTACAGATGGCAGCTGCCGCGGGGCTCGCGGGGATCACGGGAGGTGAACGTTGTTGGAACCGGAAAAAGAGCTGAAAAATCGGAGCGGCGATCTGTCCGCGGCGGACAGCGGGAGGACCGAAGGCGTTCTGGATCCGAACCTGAGCCTTTTCTACAACAATGCGTCGTTCGTGAATTACTGGGCTCCCTATTTTCACAATGATGAGCTGATGATCGCCGAATGCGGCTATGAGAAATGTTCCCCTCTCCACTACTTCGGGCCGGACAAGAAGAATTTCCATGTGCTGCACTACATCCTGTCGGGCAGCGGGACCGTCACCATGGACGGGATCACGTGCGAGCTGCATCGGGGGGACGGATTCTACATTCCCCCGAACAAGCCCGTCCATTACCAGGCATCGCGGAAGACGCCGTGGGAATACCGATGGCTGGGCGTCATCGGGGCCCAGGCCGGGACACTGTTCGAGAAGACCTCCCTCGCCCACGGCAGCTTTATTTTCCATTACGACCGCGACAGCTTCTTCACAGACAATCTCAAGCAGATCTACGATTATTCCCTGGACGCGCAGTCCGGCGAGCTCCTGATGCTCGGACAGTTTATCTTTTTCATGGCCGGGATCATCCAGCGGTTCCCCAATCCCGTGCCCGACAGCGATACGGCCGCCAGCTACATCAAGCAGGCCCTTGCCCAGATCAATAAAAATTTCACGGACGAGAACTGCACGGTCAACCGGATCGCCAGGGAGCTGAACCTGAGCCGGTGCTACCTGTACAAGCTCTTCATGCGCTATGTGGGCATCAATCCGGTCAAGTACATCACCGAGGTGCGCGTGTCGACGGCCTGCAGGATCCTCCAGCAGAACAATTATTCCGTCAAGGAAGTCGCGATGATGGTGGGCTATCACGACGCCACCTATTTTTCGCGCGTATTCACCAAGGAGATCGGGCAGACGCCTTCCCAGTACGCCCGCAAGCTCCTGGCTCAGAACTGACCCGCAGCGCCGGCTGCCGGATCGCCCTGTATTTTTCATCATTTGTGAAACACAAAGAAACATTCGTACGTTTACTTGCCGTTTTCCGTTTGCTATGCTTGTACCGCTGAGATTGCCGCACCCTTTCGGGCGGGCGGCGCCGCAGGCACCACCGGAAGCCCGGACGAACAGGCCGGGGGATCCGGACAGAAGATCATTTTCCGGGAAAATCCGATGCTCCGTATAAAAAAGGAGAATATCATATGAAAAACGCACTCCGCACATTTGCCGCCGTGATGCTTGCCGCCGCCGCCCTGACAGGCTGTTCCGCCGGGAATACCCCGACCGCAGAAATTTCGTCAGGAAGCAGTGACTCATCGTCCGGCGTGTCGAGCCCCACCCTTCCGCCGTCCTCGCCCTTCTCCTCGCAGGATGCCTCTGGGACACCGGCCTCTTCGGATGGCGCGTCCGCTTCCTCCGCAGCCTCCGGCAGCACGGACCGTTCTTCCGTCTCCGGCAGTACGGCTCCATCCTCCGCGTCCTCTGCGTCTTCCGCATCCTCCCTGTCCAACCCCGATATCCGGGACGGTCTGCGCGTCTATCCCATACCCGAGGGAACACCGACCGAGGAAAGCCTGTTCACCGTCACGGCCAACGGGCAGGAGGTCGGAATGCTCTCGGATAAGAACGGCTGGGGGTTCCCGGTCAGCTTCGGCGTATTCGACATGGACAACGGTTACAAAGTCAATATCCGCATCCAGGTCTCTGACGAATTCGAGATCTCCAAGGCCACGATCCTGCCGGAGCGCCTTGGCCTGACAGCCTCCGTCAAGGACAATGCCGTCAGCTTCACGGTCGACGAAGCCTGCAACGACATCACCATCGTTTTCGACGACCTGTATATCGGCCCGACCCTGCACCTTTTCGTCAATCCGATCGACTACGAAGCTCCCGCGAAATCATCGGACGACGTGCTGTATTTCGGTCCCGGCTATTATAATCTCAAGGAGCTCATGGGCGGCAAGCTGTACCTCAAGAGCAACCAGACGCTCTATGTCGCCGGCGGGGCCGTGATCGACGGCACCACATTGATCTGGAACGCATCGAACGTGAAGATCCGCGGAAGCGGGATCCTCATGAAATCCGACCAGGCCAGCACGGGGACCGGGACGGAGAACATCTGCCTGTCCTTCAACACGGGATACAATGTATCGGTCGAAGGCGTCGTCATCCACAGCCACCGCGCTCCCAACTGGACCGTCCATGTCTATTCATCGAAAAGTGTGCGGTTCGACAGAGTCAAAATCATCAGCACGCGCTATGCCAGCACCGACGCCCTCGACATCACCAACAGCCAGGACGTCACGGTCACCGGATGCTTCCTGCGCGCCTGCGACGACACGATCACGCTCAAAGGCCTGATCAACAATGTCCCGTCCGCCTGCCCCCCGCTCGAAAACATCCATGTCAGCGGCTCGGTCCTGTGGAATGACTGCAACAATGCGATGGTCCTCGGCGAAGAAAGCCGCGCGAAATACTACAAAAACATATCGTTCCGGGACATGGACGTCCTTTTTTCCTACGATGATAAAACCCATCACCTGGCGCTGGACGAGCGTTCCGTCATGACGATCTGCTGCCTCGACGGCACCTATTTCAGCGACGTGACCTGGGAAAATATCCGTGTAAACCGGTGCGAACGGCTGCTGTGCTTCACGTTCAAGGACTCCTACTGGTTCAACACCCTGAAGGGCGACCAGAGCACCCCGGGCGGCATCGACAACATCCTGGTCAAGGATGTCACGGTCAAGACCTCCAGCGGCAGCACCATCGGCAATGAGATCCTGCTGAACGGCTGGAGCGACAGCAAGCAGATCACCAACGTGACCTTCGACAATGTCGTGGTGACAGGGAAAAAGGTCACGGCCCAGTATGCCAAGCTGAACACGAACCAGTACGTCGGCACGCTGATTTTCAAGTGATGCCGATTCCGGCGGGGAAGGAGCGATCCACATGGATTATCTGAAGCCGGATATCGATCGTCTGCTCGCGGCCTACGCGCGGAAAAAGCACGACCGGGTGCCGAATTTCGAGGTCAGCATCGATCCGGAAGCCCTGCAGCGGATCATGGGGTGGGACGCGGCAATGGAAGTGGTCCGGTCCGACATGATGGATCCTGCAAGCCAGGTGCTTCTCGCCCGGAAGGCCTGCCAGGATGCCATCCTGTGCAATGTGCAGTACTGGCCGGGCGCCATGGGCTCCATCGTCTCAAGGGACGACCTGGAGCGCCTCCCGGATCCCGATCCGGCGGCTCTTCGACGGAAGGGCCGGGAGCATCTGGACGCGGCCGCAGGGACCGGCATCGGAGTCGGACTGATGATGGCCGGCCCGCATTTCACCGCTTACTGCACAATCGGTCCCCACTGGATGGAATCGTTCATGTACGCCTATTATGATGATCCGGGATTGATCACGGACACCATGGACCGCCAGCTCGAAGGCCAGCTGCGGGTCGTGGAAGCCCTGGAGGGCATGCCGTTTTCCTTCGTGGAAATCGCGGACGATCTCGCGGACAACCGGGGGCTCATGCTGAGCCGCGATTTTTTCGATGAGATCTGGTACCCGCGGATGGAACGGCTGGTCCGGGAGATCCGCGGCAGGCTGAACGTCCCGGTCCAGTTCCACTGCTGCGGCAATCTGCGGGATGTCCTGCCCTACGCGGTCCGGCTGGGAGTCGATGCTATCACCCCCATCCAGGCGAACTGCAATGATATCTACAAAATAAAAAAGGAATATGGCGACCGGCTGTGCCTGGCCGGCAACATGGCCATCGACGGGGTCCTGGCCTACGGCACTCCTGAAGAAGTCGCCGCGGACACAAAGGCGCACATCGACGGCCTGTCAGGCGACGGCGGCTATGTCTGCGCTTCCAGCCATTCCATCTGCAACAGCATCCCGGCGGACAATTATTTCGCCATGATCCGGACTGCCCAGACCTATGGCATATTCCGATAACGGCTCGTTCCGTCCTGCCGCCGGGAACAGATCCCGAGAAAATCCAGCAGGCGGATGAACAGCCCGCCCTGTACGGAGCGGTGCTGGTTTCCGATCTGCAGGCCGGTCAGGGTATCATAGTAATCCGTCATCGGGACGCGCGAGGAGCTTTCGTGGAACATGTCCCACAGGGAATCCGTGAACCGCGTGAAATCGTCCGGATCGTCGCACAGGGAAGCGGTCCACAGGATCCAGTCGGTTTTCGAACAGGCGCTCCGGCTGTCGAGCGGCAATCCCCGGTGATTTAATTTCCGCAGATAGCTTTTGCATTCCGCTTGAATTGCTTCATTCGGGAAAATGCCCGTCCCGAAAATCTTGTCCCAGATCGCGTTGTATTTCATGCTGAAGCTCCCGGGCCGATCGAACGTGAGGCGGAAACTCCCGTTGCCGTTCGCCGCCGTACGCACCCACTCCGACGCCATGCCGCGCGCTTTCTCCACAAGATCCGCCCCGCCCTGTCGGTCGCCTGTCATGCCCAGGAGGATCCCGTAAGATGCGATCGCCATGATCGCCTTGACCGACAGGTTGCAGTTGTGCGCCAGGTGGCCGGCGAAATCGTCCGTGCAGAGTTGGTTATCGGGGTCGGCGCCGTGCCGGAGCAGATATGCGGCCCATTTTGCGAGGAGCGGCATGTTTTCGGACGCGAAGGACGCGTCATGCTGCGCAAGGCAGACGGCGGCGGCCATAATCAGCATGTTGCCGCATTCTTCAACAGGCATCTGCCTGGCGGGATCCGTGCCGCTGCTGTAGACCTGGCCGGTGATGACAGGGTACCGGCCCGCATCGTGCGGCGCGAAATCAAAGGGCCACGCTCCGCTTCCGGCATACCGGAAGATCGGGCGCATCATGCCTTTGACCAATTCGGGGGCATAGATCAGAAACATCGGCACGGACGGGTAGCTGACGTCGACGGTCGCTGCGCAGCCGTTGCTGAAGCATTCCTTAGAGATGAAGAGGACTTCGCCGGTCTCGTCGACGGCGAGTTTGTGAGCCGCGATGACCTGACGGTATGCCAGCGACAGCAGTTCGGCGTACCGTTCTCCTCCGGCGGCCTTCGCGTCCGCCGCGAGCCGTTCCGAGAAGGCGCGGCTGCGCGCCGCAAGTTCCTCCCGGCGGTCCAGCGAGGAAACGAGCAATTCCTCTGCCGTCATGCCGTCGCGCTTCCAGTATGCCCGGACAGGTCCGCTGAAATACTGCAGGGCGTACAGGTCGTCATAAGCGAACAGGAACAGGGTGTGTTCCTCCGAGGATCCGGCCGTCAGCAGCACGGAGGCTTCGAGATGCTGAACGTTCCCTTCCCGCACCGGATCGACGCATGCGGAAGGTCCGCAGGCAGCCAGGTAGAAATACCCCCAGTCGATCCGCAGGTCATCGCCCTTTTTCTCAAGCACGGGCTGCTCCGCGCTCCCCATCCGTCCGGCCCGGATCCCCCCGGGTAGTGTCAGCGCATCGGCTGTGACGGGCATCTGCCCTCTCGTATCCAGGCAGATCTCCTCGGCGACAGACACGTGGAGGCTGACGGTATGATCCGCACCGTCGGCACTCCGGACGGAGATATCCAGGTATGTCACCGGACGCGACAGGATATCGAGGTCGTCCGGCAGAAGCGGCGAGGTAAACGTCGCGGTCAGCTCGACGCCGTCCGCCGAAAAGACATATACCGTAGATAGAGCGGAAAAATCCACGGACACCTGCTCCATCGCAGGCATGCCGTGTAGCGCCGCGTCTCCCATCCACATCCGGTCGGCCCCGTCGATCGATGCTGTACCGGTGATTGACTGGATCTTCCCGGTCCAGTGCCTGGTTTCATCCGCATTCAGACGGTCGGTCATGGACCAGACGCTGAAATAGGGGTCCGATGTGATGAGCGGATAGGCGGGTGCACGCAGTTTCATCGGTATGTTCCTCCATCCGGATGTATGGAATGTTGCTCCTCATTCAGACATCCTTCCATTCATTCCCATCCCAGATCATCAGCCTGCCGCGATCGGTGTCATAGTACGTTGTCACGAACGGGCAGAGACGCTCCGCGGGTCGGCCGGACGAGGGACCGTGCGCCGGCAACTTCCCCTTTGACAGGAACCCGATGATTCCTTTCACCGGAAAAGCACGGTAGACCGCCTCGTCCTGTTTGAAAGTGTACCATACAAAATTGTCGACGGCCACACGAAAATCGCCTTTTGCACCATTCCTGCGTCCGAAAAAAAGAAAATCCCGTGCCGACGGATCGTTCAGACCGTTTTCGCGCGCCCCGTGGAGGTGGTGCGCCGGGTCATTCAAGCCTTTCAAGTGCAGGGTGCCGATCCGGAGATACGAGAGATTTTCCGGGAAATAGAACGCCCAGTCCTTTTTGATGTCGTACACACCGTCGCCGATTTCGACCAGGCACGTGCCGGGGTGGTCGATGCATGAATAGTAGATCGACAGGCTTTCGATCGCGCCGGAGGTATTTTCGACGAAAAGGAACGCGCCGCCGGGTTCCCGGATGGTGAGGCCCTCCATGTGGACCGATGACGCGGCGAGGGCGCGGATCCCGACCAGCCGGATCCCGTACCGGCATGAGGTGTGCTCGACGTTGAGCTGGTGGATCGAAACCTCGCTTTCCTCCGTGTCCAGGGAGAACAGCGTGTCCACGTCGTATTTCGAGTACATGTAGATATTGCTGTAGACATTACCGGTGCGGTTCTCCGCCTTGAAATCAAATCCGCGGTAGCTGAAATGGCAGATTTCGAGCGTGTCGTAGGTCACCGAAAAAGACTCATTGCAGTTTTCTTCCGCGGAATAGACCGCGGTTCCGGTCGATTCGATCCGGACGTTCCGGACAGCGGAGCCCCGCTGGAGCGGCGAATGGCCGAAGCCTGTCACAAGCCCCGGGCGCTCCCCCGCCTTCTCGGTCCCGTCGACGATCCCGTCCGCGAATCCGAATTGGAGATCCCGGATCACGCAGCTGCGCGACGCCCGGATCACGGCGGCATCACGGGATGGGTCGGTCATCTTCAGAATGGTTTTCATGGAATTCTCGCCGCAGAGGTTCTGGTTTTTCAGGTAAATCGTCCGGCTGATGAAATATTCCCCTGCCGGCACGTAAAGGCTGCCGCCGTCCGCAAACGCCTTCTCGAACGCGTCGCTGTCATCCTGCCCGCTGCCCGGCCTCGCGCCGAAATCCAGGACATTGTTATAATAACCGCCCATCACCGTCTCCCTCCGTTTCCCGATGCCGTTCACCGGCGGGCTTTTTTGCATCCGCGCGTCACCGACTCCGCCAGCCGCAGGATCTCGCGCGCCTCGCCAACGTTTTCCGCTCGGGTCGCCAGGTACACGCCTTCCGGCTCGATGTACCGGAATAATTCCTCGATCCGTTTCGGGTTTACCGGCGGGAAAACCAGGAGTTTCTTTTTTTTCTGCACCTTCCTGTACATCGGGATATACTCCGGATTCAAATGGTCGTACCATCCATCCGGCTCAAAGTACGGGACCCACTGGATCCCGCAGATCCCCGGAACATCCAGGAGCATGTCAACGAAGCGGATCTCCCCGGGGCCGTCCAGGTGCCAGATGGACTCCCCGCCGATCGCTTCGGTGACGCGCCGGACGGACGGAAGGACGAACCGCTCGAACTGCTTCTCGGAAATCATGACGGAAGCGTCCGACTGCAGCGGGAACCAGCCCTCTTTTTTAAAGACCGGGAGCCAGCCGGAGCAGTACTCCTGGTATTTCCGGGTGTATTTCATCTGCTCGCGGAATGTTTCGATCCACACCGCATCGATCTCCTCCAGCAGGACTTCCAGGGCTTCCGGCTCGGTCATCATGGCGCACAGCATTTCTTCCGTGCCGAGGAGAGCCGCCGCGATGTCCAGCGAGCCGCTCAGGTCGGTAAGGTTGACCAGATAATCGCCTTTCGCCTCCGGATAAAAAAGGTCGAAAAGTTCGAACAGTTTTTTCCACAATGGGCTCTCACGGTCGATCGACAGAGGCTTGCGGTCGGTGATGTCGGGGATCGTCCTGTTTTTCCCGAACCATATCGTCCGCTCGCGAAGCTCGAAATCGGCGCCGACGAAGGTGGAAATAAAGCCGGGTCCCAGGTCCGGCATGAACTGCGGGAAAAGTTCGCCCATATGCAAAGTCGTCCGCATCTCGTCTTTGAAGCGGCGCAGGCGATACCCGGCGTCCAGCCATTTCTGCTCAAGTGATGCAGGCGGCGGGACAGTCCATCCGATACCGGAGGGGCATTCGATGCCCAGGCAGAAGCGGTCGATGATCTCGCGGTGCCAGAATCCCTCCATCCTTTCGAGGGAGCGCTGCGCATTTTCTTTCGTCGGGAACAAGATCCGGTCCTCCTTTTCCGTTATGGCCGGACGCGCGGACGGCACCGGATCGGCCGGTCGATATCGCCGGCAATCACCAGCCGGTGCCCGCCCGTGATTTCCATGGCTCTCTCGACCGTCATCCCCGGATAGGGGTTCAGGTAGATGATCTGGTCTTCCCTCAGCCCGTTGAAATAGCTTTCCAGGTCGTCTGCCGCGCGGTCGTTGAGCTGGACCGCGTGAAGGTGCTCCATGTTCCGCAGGCTCTCCAGGATCTGCAGATGGCTGCCGCACAGATGCATCATGCCGCCGCCGGGATACACCGCAAGCAGTTCTTCGTCCAGCGGGGCGATGAATTCGTCATACAGATCGCCCGAAACAAGCTGCGTCGAGCAGCCGTCGATCTGGCCGCATCCGGGAGGCTGGGTGCGGTTTCCCGAGCTGGGCGGCTGGAGCAGACCGGCGGGGACCGTTGCGCGGTACCATTCGTGGATGCGGATGAGCAGCCGGTTGATGACGGCCAGATCCCGTTTTGCCTTCAGGGGTTCCAGCAGCATGGCCACCAGCAATTCCTGTCCGTACAGGTTCATGCCGACGTTGAGCGCGCATGCGATGCTCGGTTCCCCGAACAGCGCCAGGCCCTGGCCGGCCCGGACAAAGACCTCCGCCGCCCGTCTGGCCAGCCGCCACGTCGCGTTGTGTTCCAGATCCGGCTCCTGCAGTGTCCCGACTTCGGTTTTCAGATAGTCGTTATACCACTGGCCGTCCTGGAAAAAAACATGCGCACCGAATATCCGATCGACAAAATGAACGCCGCAGATCCCGTACTCCACGCACAGGGGACGGAACACCAGCGGATCATTTGTTTCGGCAGCCCGCTCCGCAAGGGCATTCAGGGAACGGATCACCCAGTCTTCCGGATCATCCCGTTCGTCAAAGCTGTATTGCACGGATCCGTTGACCGCGAAGACGTTTTCCCTGGCAGGATCCCCCCGGAAAACGCGGCGAAGCTCGTCAAACCACTCATCCCGCCGCCGGATGAGGTTTCCGTCATTCAAGACAGCCTGTGCGGCAACGCTGAGCATCATACGGGAAGCTGCAGATATCTTCTATAGGGTATTTTCTGCACTGCCTTCAGCCCGAGCCATGCGCCCATCTCCAAAACCTCATCCGCGTAATTTCCCAGCACGACGGGATAATGGTGAGGGAATCCGCTTGTCAGGATCGTGTTCACGAGATCCCTTGCGCCGACCGTCTCGCCGTTCATGGTCAGACTGTTCATCCAGCCGCGGCATCCGAGGAAGCTCTCCTTGGCGTCCCCCATGAAATGCCCGCCGATCTGAAGCATACCGTCCACCTCGCCGCACAGGCGCATGACGGTGACGTCATTTTCATCAAACACCATGTCGCGCGTGACGCCGGAGCAGGATGTGACGCCCTTGCCCGGCTCGTGAGCCATTCCGTGGTAATTCACGCTCAGGCTGTAGCCTCCGCAATTGCAGAAGTGTTCGGATGTCGGGCCGCAGTGCCACATCAGGACGGACTCATCCGATTCATCGGCGGCGATCATGTCCATCAGAGTCGTCGGCTGATCGCCGGCCAGCCAGCGCAGGGCCAGCATGCTGATGGCGCTCAGCACATCGCCTTCGCAGGCCATAACCGTGCCTTCGTCGTTGAGCTGCGCGACGACCGAGCAGACGGAGTATTTAAAGTCATCCTGGAATTTCGGCCAGCAGCTCACGGCGATGGCATCATACCGGTTTTCCCGGATGAAATCCACATAGGCTTTATAAAATTTCGCACTGAGCAGGAGTGTGTCGCGCACATGGCTGTTGAGGATCCCTTTGGAACCTTTCACCATCTGCGCGGCGACGGATTCCACGTCGCTGTCGCTGTATTTCAGCGCGCGGTCCTTGAGCTCCGAATATTCGTGGAGACGGTTGAAATAGATTCCCTCAAATCGTTTGTTGATGTTGCGCTCATCGTCGTACAGGTCGTTGAATCCCGGGGCGATGCCTCCGACAAGGGCCACCCG
Organism: uncultured Oscillospiraceae bacterium; assembly: GCA_964507305.1. Taxonomy (GTDB): domain Bacteria; phylum Bacillota; class Clostridia; order Saccharofermentanales; family UBA5734; genus JAQVYV01. The sequence continues at coordinate 13,873 of CAZDPQ010000030.1, read as the reverse complement.
GGCCGAGCACAGGTTCTTGATCGCCGTAAGGGCGCGCACGGTGACGGCCAGACGTGCCTTGAACTCGCTGTCATCGGCATCGCCGTAGAACCATTTGACCTTGATGCCGTAATCCCGGAGATAATGGGCGACGATCCCGAGATGCATGTTGATGCTGCAGAAGGAGTTGAACGGGACCGCCCCCGAGGATTCCCCTTCCGGGATCGCCCAGAAGCCGAGCCTCGCGCCGCGGATCTTCGCGAGCACGGGCGCCAGATGGCCCGCCGAATAGGATGTGTGCTGCACCATCAGGAAATCCACGCCCGCGGCTTCCATGGCCGCGACGGCCCGGACGGCATCCTCTCTTTCGATGACTGTGTCCGGAAATACTTCCAGGTCGAACCCGAGCACCGCGCCCAGACTTTTCATGCCGTCGGCGCATCGTCCGAACGCCGCCTCCTTGTCCCCCGGAAAACTGCGCTGGCTCGTTCCCACCAGGCCGATCTTGATTGTTTTCATAATGGCAACCTCCCAATTTGTAGTTTGTAATGACCGAAAAACCCGGGTACCGCTCACGGTTCCAGGGTGATCCCGTAAAGCAGCAGCGAATAGGCCGGATCGGTGACTTCCATATCGATACTGCCGATGATCCGGGACGCATCGGTCTCCACTTTCAGCAGATTGATCTGGTACACTTCGAAACTCGCATCATAGCTGAATTCAAGCACTTTCATGATGCCGGTGCCCGTCGGCTCGATCACCGAGGCATTGTACAGCTTATGGACAGTCACGGCTTCCATGCCGTTGCGAATGGGGATCTCCTGCACCGTCCCGTCGTCGTACCGGATGACATACCGTCCGACCGGATCGCCGATTTTGCCGTCCGCCGGGTACCCGTAGCTCATGGAAGCCTGCCCGATGAAGAAAACGGCGGATCCCGCAGACCCGACCCGGATCTTCAGGATCCCGCTCAGGGCATTCGCCACGAGCGGCCTTCCCGCGCGGAGATCGGCGCGCAGGGCTCCGAGAGCCGTCAGTCCCGCCGGCAGGGCGGGTCCGGTTTCGAGGACGTGCTGCCGGCGCGGCCATTGCCGCACCGTCGTCTGGCGGACGGCTTCCTCCCAGGCCGGATCCTGCCCTTCGAGGTCTTCGGGGCGGGGCAGTTCGACCGGACGGTATTCCGCCGCCGGATCACCCGCGCCGAAGACCCGCATCGCCGGCTTTTCGCGTTTCTCGGGCGGGCAGGCGAAATGGCGGATCATCCGCATATACGTGTCATAATTGACGCGCGGGTTCCGGAGAATGTCCACGAGCCCTTCCACCATGTATCCGTCATAGCTGCCGGGCTTGGGCCGGTTCGCCTCATGGATGTCCGCCCATACCCAGTAGCTCATGCCGGCGAGCACGGGTTCAGGCGCACGGTTCCGGCCGTATGTGAACATCGCGCGGCAATAGCGCTCGAACAGGGCCGGGTTGTTGTGAACGAAATTGCCGCCCCATTCGGTGAAAACGAGTGGTTTATCGCAAAGATACCGAACGACCTCATCCATTGTCTGGGTGGGCGCGTTGCCGGATTCATCCTCTTTGGCTCCGCCCATCGATGCCTCCGGTTCGGGTCCGTACGGATGGAAGGTGTAGAAATCGCATCCGCTCTCATCGAACAGCCGTTTCGTTGCCCGGATCTCCATGCAGTTGGCTCCGGAGACCATGCGCGTCGGATCGGCTCTGCGCGTGGTCGCCAGAGCCCGTTTCAGAAAGTCCGTGAAGAGGATGCACTCGTTGAACGTCAGCCAGAATGCGACCGAAACATGGCTGCGGTCGCGGCGGACGACTTTTTCCATGACCTTCAGTCCTTTTTCGACGAGCACCTCGTTTTTCATGCTCGACCACCAGAAGCCGGGCTCTTCGCTGACAAGCAGCCCGAGCCGGTCCGCGGCATCCAGGACCCTGCGGTCATGCGGGTAATGGACCAGCCGGACGTAGTTGACGCCCAGCCCCTTGATCAGGCGCATGTCCTTTTCGATCTGGTCATCTGTCTGCGTGAAGCCGTACGGGTCTTCCTGGAGGTCATGGCGACAGACCCCCGCCAGGAAAATCTCCTCTCCGTTCAGGCGGAAGCGGCTGCCGTCGGCCTTGAACTCCTTGAAGCCGACCGTCTGCGTCACGCAATCCTCACCGGCCCGCACTTCAAGGGTGTACAGGTGAGGCATGTCCGGCGACCAGAGCAGCGGGCGGTCGACGGTGAAGGTGTGGACCGCGCTTCCGTCCGTTGTGGCAAAGCGCGCGGAGTAGACAGCCGTGCCTTCATGCAGAAGCGTGAGGGATACTTCCGGGGCGGGGTGCGAAAGGGTGATTTCCGCCGTGCAGGCCGCACTCCGGAAGCCATCCCCGAAAGCCGTGTGGAAAAAGACATCGTCCACGGTGGTTTTCGGGACCGTCTCGACATACACGTCCCGCACGATGCCGCTGTAGCTGCTCCAGCCCGTCTGCGGACCGAAGTCGGCAAAAATGTCCATCAGGTCCAGCGACACACGGTTTTCCCCGTCGACAGCCAGGCCTGTAATGTCAAACGCGTAATAGGAGTAGGGCAGCATATCGCCGGCTCTCTGGCCGTTGACCGACACCGTCCCTTCGTATGCGATCCCTTCAAAGCAGAGCCGCACCCGCGTGCCGGGCGTTTTCCGGTACGAAAAGCTCGTTTCGTACACGGCTTCCCCCACGCAGGGATAGGATCCCGGGACCATCCTTCTGGAGATTTTCCCGCCCGGGATGGAAAAATCCCACTCGCCGGCCAATGTCATTCGTGTCCTCATGTCTTTCACCCCGTCTATCGTAATATGCAATGTTTCTTTTTCCGCCTTCCGGCGTCCGTCATCCGACGATGCCGGTCTTGTCGATGCTTTCCGTGAACTGGCGCTGGCATACGATGAAGATGACGATCAGCGGCAGGATGGTCAGGACGCTCGCAGCCTGCATCTGGGCGATGATCAGGTACGGATTGCTGTAGAAATCCGCGCCCATCGACCGCAGCGCGCCTTTGAGCGTTCCAAGCGAAGCGGAAAGCGTTTTCGCGTCGTTGAAGAACAGCGACGACAGATAATAATCATTCCAATACCAGACGAACGAAAACAGCACGCAGGTGATGAAGACCGGCACGGCATTCACCGCCATGATCCGCCAGAAAGTCTGGAATGCCCCGCATCCGTCGATGTAGGCGGCGTCTTCGAGCTCCTTCGGCATTCCCCGGAAAAACTGCCGGAAGATGTAGATGAAAAGCCCGGAGCGGATCCCCATGCCGAACAGCGCGGGGAGGTAGAAAACCATGGAGGTGTTGAGAAGGTTGGCCTTCAGCAGCTTTCCCGTGAAAAGCTTGACGATCTGTCCGAGCCCGAAGTAGTCGAAGTTGAAATACTGGACATACAGCGGGATCGCGATGCTCTGCGGCGGGACCATGATGGTGAAGATCACCAGGGCGAACACGAGGTTTTTGCCCGGGAAGCGGAAGCGTGCGAAGCCGTAGCCGACGACGGCGCAGACCGCCACGTTCAGCAGCGTCGAGATCAGGGACTGCTGCGTCGTGTAGATCAGGTTCGGGACATAATTCATGACCGTGAAGATCTCTTTGTAATTCGCCATCGTCCAGTGCTTGGGGATCCAGATGACCGTGGGGTCGTACAGGTCCGCCGGCTGGCGGAACGAAACGCTGATCATGTAAAGGATCGGGTACATGACGACAAAGCACATGGCGATGAGGAATACCGTGCGCACCAGGCGTCCGGCGAGTCCGGACGCTTTGCCGATGAGGACGCGCTCGGCCTGCCGGCTCCCGACCTTATCGATATAGGCTTTGATTCTTGTCTGCAATATCACGCACTCACCTCATTCCACGGTATAGACGACCCATTTGTTGATGATCCAGTACCCCAGGCCGACCACCACCATGATGACCAGAAAATAGATCCAGGAAAGAGTCGCGCTGAAATGCAGATCGAGCATTTTCGCAAATCCCTGGATATACTGCATGACCTGGTTGTTGTAATCGGTAAAATCGTCGATGATCGTGTAGACTACGTTCAGGACGATGATCGGGCTGATCATGGGGAACGTGATTTTCCAGAACATCTCCCACCGGGTCGCGCCTTCGATGCGCGCGGACTCGTACAGCGAAGTACTGATCGTGAGCAGGGCGGTCAGGAACAGGAGGATCTGGAGTCCGGATTTCCACGACATCGAGAACATGCCGTTGATGATCCCCATGAACGTGGTCACGATATCGGAACGCAGGCCCATGTTCAGAAGGATGCTGTCGATCCCGGCGGTCTGGAACATCATGGACGACCGGGCGCCCGTGAGGATCGAATTGGACAGCGCGTCGTTTTTCATGATCGACAGGACGATGCCGGAACCGGCGATGACCGGCAGGAAAAAGATCGTCCGGACGACCGTCCTGCCGCGGAATCTGCCGCTGATGATGACCGCCATGAGCAGGGAGAACGCGATGATGACGACCACGTTCTTCAGCAGGCCGCTGACCTGCGCCACCAGATAGCGGATAAAATACATATCGGAGAAAATCGCCCGCACGTAGCTCTCGGCGCCGACGGGCTGGTACTGGATCCCCGCGTTGGAAATCGTCACCTTGTTGAATGTGAAGTAAAGAGAGGAAATCAGCGGCCGCGCGAAAAGCCCCAGGAATCCGATGATCCAGGGCAGCACGAACAGGAAGCCGGCGAGGCTCCTTTTGCTGCTGAGCGACATGGATCTGCGTTTCGTTTTCACCGGTTCTCATCTCCTTTCTTCACCATGAAGTCCTTCGGCCCGATCGACCCGTTTTCATCCTCATAGGCGGATGTCCCGAAGTTGACAAGGACTTTCGTCCCGTTTTCGTAGAGGGTCAGGCTGACCGACGGGGCAAGCCATTCCTGCGAGGCGATGGCGCTTCCGCCGGCAGCCGCGCGAAGATCGGAAAGCCTGCGCAGCGATTCCGCCAGGCTGTCTTTCCAGGTCCCCGTTTCCGCGCTGAACAGGGTGTTCAGCTTTGTGTCGATGACGCTCTTGTTGTCCCCGGTCAGCAGGGCATAATGGGGGATCGCGCCGGTCTCGGCGGCGAACAGCACCATCTCGTCCGCATTGCTCTCAAGGTTGATGGGCACGGTTGTGTAGGGGCGCAGTCCTGACACCGCAATCTGGTAGAACGGGATGTCCCGGTCGAACAGGTCGTACCGGCTGGAGGAGAGCGGAAGCCCTGCAAGGAGGTCCGCATAACCGATCGCATAGCCGGCCGGATCGTCCAGCACCAGCGGGATCTGCCCGCGAAGCTTCTTCAGCGCGGCGGCGGCGGCGTTTTTCGCGTCTTCGCGGCTCACGAGCGCCGTGCCGTAGCTTCCGTAGCTGCAGCTGCCGAGCGTATAGGGCGACAGCCGGACCTGTTTCAGGCCATTCGCGAGGGAGGACAGCAGCGAGCCGGCCTCCTTGTCGAAATACAGCGGATTCAGGAGGTACCCGCGGCCTTCCGGAAGACGCATGCGCGTGGCCATATTGTACAGATACTGATATGCGGGCGTGTTCGACAGAGATTTTGCCGCTTCCGAATATCCGGTGTACCCGTTGCCGTTCCGGGTGAACTCGACCGGATCGACGCCGAGCGACAAGGTCCCGCCGGTTTGACGGACCTTTTCGTCCAAGTCCGCCAGGCCGCTGCCACCGCCGACGCCGGAAATCATCTTCAGGCGTGTGTCCAGCTTCCCGGCCAGCCGGTCCCGGCTCCATTCGAGCAGGCGGACCGATACCGCCCCCGTGCCGCCGCTTTCCAATTCGTCCAGGAAAGCGCCGATGCTGTCAAGGGTCGACAGGATCTTCGTCCGCTCGACCGGGATCCCGAGCACGGGTTCCGTCTTGCGCACGGCGCAGTAAAAATCCAGGAATGCTTCCGACGGATCGACCGCGGCCGGGACCACGCCCTGCTCCCCGGTCAGGTACCGGCGGTAGCGAACGGCCATGCCCGAGTAATCCGCGTTTTCTCCGTCAAGGAAATAATAGCGCTGCTGGCAGGCGGGAATTTCGTACTCGTTGGTCTGGTACAGCTTGATCGTCTGCGCCGCCACACTCTGGTAGTCCAGCATGTAGGAGTCGGTGCTCCGCAGGAGATACTCGGCATATCCCTGGCCGTAGCTGGAATTCTGAAGCGCGGGGACCGCGTGGAGGATCGCCGCGGCATCGCCCTTCGTGATGACGGACAGGAAGGCATCCGTACCGGTGCTGATCCCAAATACGGGCAGCATGACCTTTTCGACCTGATTGGGCTTGATCATCACGGTGGATGACAGATCGTTCCCGTAGACAGGCGCGTAATATTCCTCCATCATGGATTTGCCGTTCCCGAAATACATCAGCGCGCCGCAGCCGTCCGGCATGACGATATAGCCGCTGCTGTCCGCGGTGGATGCGCCGAAGTTGGGGAGAAGGCGGACCGATGACATCGCGGTCTCCCGTTTGCCGCTTTCATCCAGCCTGATCTCTTCCCGGATCGCGCTTGTGATGATGCGCGCGTCAAGGAAATCCTCCCCGAGGGTGATTTCGAGCGGCACAGTGACGCCTTCGGATTTGAACGTGTATTCCGCGCGGAACCCGTCCGGGATGGCGTACAGCGCCAGTCCGCCCTTCCGGACGCTGGCCGCCTCACTGTTTTTCTTCAGCATCGTGCTTTTCTGGAGATCGTAGAGACCGATGATCAGCGACGAGGAAAGTTCCATTTTATAGATGTTTGCAGCGTAGCTGTCTTCCTGCGCGTTTTCGGGATTGGCGTACCAGCGGTAGCCATCCGCCTTGTTTTCCACATAGAAATTGCCGTCGGCCGGCCTCATGTAGAGTCCGAGGCGGCCGTTTTCGGCCATTTTCACATACGCGGCCTCCTGACCGGCTTCCGCGGTGAAAGGCGTGCCTTCCGCGGGCACCGGCGCTTCTCCGGATGGCATGAAGGCTCCGGAGGAACAGGCGGCCAGTGCGGAGGCCAGGAGGACGAGTGCCGCCGCAAGGGCACCGGCGCGTGTTGCTTTTTGCTTCCAACGTTTCATGTCTGAAGGTCTCCTCCCCTTATCGCCGCAGCATGATTTCCACATAGATCGTCTGGAAGAACAGGATGACCTGCTGGATCAGCCCGAAAAACAGGACGAGCAGGAAAATCACGAACAGGATGCCTGCGATGGACAGCACGATGCTGAAAATCGTCTTGACCAGCGTGTAATCGTGGATGACCTTGAGCGCAGCCATCAGCAGCAGCACGCTCCAGATCATGCCGATGGACGACAGGGTGCTGATGAACACCGATTCCTCGAGGATCATGTAACGGCTCAGGAGGACCTGGAGGAACGTGAAGGCGATATAAGGCACCAGCGCGTAGGAGCAGGCCACCCAGATTTCTTTCATCGTGCCCTTGCCGTCCAGGAGCGTCGTGATGCTCCAGTTGATGACGGTCCAGCAAAGGAACAGGATCCAGGTCGAACCGATGATATAGAGGATGTTGATTTTTTCCGTGTTGTTGTAGTTGAACTTGAAATCGGTCAGCTGCCGCTGGAACACGGTCGCGATGAACCAGAGCGCAAGGATGACCAGGGACAGCTTTCCGTTCCAGGTTTTTTTGTATTTCTGTTCTTCCAGTTCGGCCACCGGATGGATCATGAGGTTGAGCATCATGCGCATGGTGTCTTTCATCCCCTGACACCCCCCTTCCTTCTGTGCCGGCGGATCTTCACGAAAAGGATGAGGAAGATCACCGCGGCAAGAAGCCCCGTGAACACGTAGGGCGAATATTGCCGCATCCTCTGCATCCTGTATTCCTTATAGGCGCGGGAATAGCCGGTCCGGTCATATCCGTATTTGAAGTACGGGATCGCGGCCTTGTACTCGCCCTGCTCATAAAGCGCCTTGCCGATCCCGGAATAAGCCAACTCACAGTTGACGTTCAGCTTGAGCACCTGCTCCCAGATCGACTTTGCCTCGACATACTCCCCGTCGTTGTACAGCAGGACCGCTTTCTCGATCAGGGCGCCGTATTCGGTCGTCCCGAACACGGTAACGGTCCCTTTATCCTTGTCCAGCACATAGATCTGCGCGCCGAAGCTGTCGACCGCGATGGGATTGCGGAAGCTCCCCGCCTGATAGCCGGACGCGCCGAAAATGTTGAGAAGCTTGCTTTCCTGGTCGTATTCGAACACGCGGCCGTAGGTTTTATCCAGGACGAAAATCATGCCGTCGTCGTTCACGCACAGATCGACGAACTGGTTGATGATCGACTGGCCCATGTAATAGGCGCGCTGCAGGTCCCCGTAGCTGCCGGTCCTGCTCGGGACATTCAGCGGATGCTTCATCAGGATGTTGTCGCCGAGGGAGTTCATTTTCCGCAGGGAGCTGTAGCTGTTCGGTGTCACGGTGCAGGTGTAGATGAAATTCTCGCGGTCGGCGTCGATGCTGGTGATCTGCGATGGAACATACCGGTACATATGGTTGATCTGCTCCTGGGTCATGAACTTTTTCCAGAACATGTCCGTCAGCAGCTGGATCGAGACCGGAACATCGTTCGCGCCGTAGAAACTCAGAAATCGGCCGTTTTTGTCATACGCGACGGTGCCGAGGATCAGGCCGTCCACGACGACAAAAACCGTCCCCAGGTCGTTGGCGACAACTCTTGAGGGCTTGAATTCGACATTTTCGGTCAGAAGATCCGTCTCCGGAGCGTCAAATTCCACCAGCAGCTTGTTTCCGGGATCCATCTTCACGACCCGCGCGGGTGTTTTCCCGGCTTCATCGGCCGGCAGCGTCACATAGACATTGCCGGCATGGTCTACATAAAGCCCGCCGGGGGCGGTCAGCGGCCGGGCGGTCCCGTCCTCCGCAAGGATCTCCGTGATAGCCCGTTTGAAGGTGAAGCTGCCGTCGCAGACGACGATGCGGTTGTTGTCCGTGTCGGAAATGTAGATATCACCGTTTTCCGCGATGAAAAGGTCGGAAGGGTTCTTGAAAAACTTCTGCGTGATGTCGTACCCGCTGACTTCCTTCACGGCCTCATAGCCGATCGGGCACGGCACCGGCTCGGTCCAGGCATTGTAGATATACCCGTCATAGGGGGATACGGCGGCAACGGAAATCGGGAAAGAAACCGTCAGCAGCAGGGTCAGCCATGCGATCGGGCGTTTTCGTTTCATCGGCATTTTCACCCTCCTACTCCTTGATGCCTGCAAAAGCCATGGTCTGGACGACCGAGGTCTGCGCGATCATGAACAGCACGATCGGCGGGACCATGAGGAAAATGGCCGCGGCCGCTCCGACGCCCGCGCGGGCGATCGTGTTGCCCGCGACGATCTGGGAGATCAGCGTAGGCAGCGTCCGGAGGTTTTCCTTGAAAACGAACTGCTGGACCGACGCGTTGTTCCAGGCGCCCTGGAACGTGAAGATCATGAGCGTCATCCAGGCGGGCCGCACGTTGGGCATCACGATCCGGAACAGGATCCGGAATTCGCTGTAGCCGTCGATGCGTGCGGCTTCGAGCAGGGTCGTCGGGATCTGCTCCATGAACTGCTTCATCAGGAATACGCCGAGCGTCGTCCCGAGCGCCGGCAGGATCTGGACCCAGTAGGTGTCGATCATGCCCAGCCGCTCGATGATGAAGTACTGCGGCAGAAATGTGACCTGCGGGACGAACAGCAGGGCTGTCACGATCAGGCTGAAAAGAGCGTTTTTACCGGGGAAGTCGTTCTTCGCGAGCGGATAGGCGCACATCGACGCGATGACGATCATCAGGAACGTCGTCATGCCTGCCGTGAAGACGCTGTTGAAGAGGTATTTCGAAAAAGGCACCCAGGTGTTGGAGCAGAGGATGAACAGGTCCACAAAATTGGACAGCGTCGGGTTCACCACGTAGAACCTGGGCGGGTAGATGAAAATCTCGTCGAACGGTTTCAGCGAATTGACGACCGCGTAGACAAGGGGCAGCATCATGAACGCTCCGGAGAGGGCCAGGATGATGTACACCACGATGTCTCCTCCGAGAGAACGGTCTTTGTTTGCCAGATGATGCGCAAACCGGAAGCGTCTGGTCCGTGCAGTGTTGCTCATGCGATCCCTCCTTTCATTGTCCGATGCGGCCGAGCGCGAAGATGACGACCTTTTTGACGATATACATCATGGCGAACAGGAAGCACGCCAGCGCGCAGGCATACCCCATTTCAAACCGCACGGTCCCGTAGTCCATGATGTGCGTGACCAGCGTTTCAGCGGCGTACTGCGTACTCGGGAATCCGGCAAGCCGGATCGATACGTCGGCGACCGAGAAGGAAGCGACGATCTGCATGATCGCGCCGAACAGCAGCTGGGGACGCATGGAAGGGACGGTGATGTACCAGACTTCCTGGAAGCGGTTCCGCACGCCGTCGATGCGTCCGGATTCGTACAGCTGGGGATCGACGCCGCGCAGGCCGGCGATGATCGCCAGGAAGCCCGTACCCAGCGCCAGCCAGAGCTGGACCAGGATCACGACGCCCAGGATGTACTTGCTGTCGGTCAGCCATCCGATCGGCTCCTTGGTGATCCCCGTCCGCATCAGGAACCCGTTGAGCAGTCCGTACGAGTCTGAGCTGAAGATAAAGGCCCAGATCGCGTACGCCATCCCGGACAGCGTGGGGGCGTAGAACACCAGGGTCAGGACCGCCCGCATCACCCGTCCGAAGTCATTGATCATCCAGGCGAAGAGAAAGCAGAGGACGTAGCTGACAGGTCCCGTCAGGAATGCGAATACGAGCGTGTTCCGCAGAGCGATCAGGAAAATATCGTCGTCCAGGAGCATCCTCAGGTAATTGTCCCATCCCGTGAAGGTCGGCGCGCCGAAGATATTGAAGTACGTGAAGCTGAGCCCGATCGAGACCAGGATCGGCAGCAGCGTGAAGAGGAAAAAGAGGACCAGAAACGGCATCATCAGGACGTAGTTTGGCCATCCCCTCCGTATCGCATGGAGTGTTTCCGATTTCAGCATCCGCATGGATTCACCACCTTGTCATTCAAGTCCGAATTCTCTGCGCTTGCGCAGGATCTCCGCGTTGATCTGCCTGTTCCAGTAACTGAGGGTCTCCCGGTAGTTTTCATCATTGTAGATCACGGCTTTAAACGCGTTGTCGATGTTCCGGGAAACATAGTACCCACCGGGGATTTCCGGCAGTTCGCGAATGTTTTGCCACTGGCCTGTGATCAGGTCATACTCCTTCCCCGTCCAGGCGATGCGCCGGAATGCGTCCCGGTTCGCGGGGTTGTATCGGCCCGCCGGACCCAGGACATTTTCAAGCCCCACTCCGTACTCGCCCTGGGTCTCGCCTTTGTTCCACCAGGAGATGAAGGACCAGGCCGACTCCGGGTCCTTTGTCGTGGAAATCATGATGGTCGATGTCCCCGATGCGGCGGAGGTCCGGTCGATCGTGCCGTCCTGCTTCAGTGTCCCGGGGATCCCGGTCATTTTCCACTGGTTCCGGATCTCGGGCGCGGCTACGTTCAGCATGTTGTAGAGGGTGTAGTAGCTGATCACGAGCGGCATCTCGCCGGTGCGGAAGCGGTTGTAGTCGTCTTTGTAGAGCGGCAGACCGTATTGGGTGTAATAGCCCGTCCAGGTTTTGAAGGCCTGGAGTGCCAGCGGGGTGTCCAGGGCCGTCCGGGTCAGGTCGTCCGAATACAGCCCGTTGCCGCTCTGAAGGAGCAGGGTCGGGAAAATCGTCTGCCCGCCGATCCCCTGCGAGATGACGGAGTATGCGTCCAGCGACACATAGGGAAGGCCGATGTTCATGTTGTTGCGGTGCAGCGTTTCAGCCGTCTCGAGGAGCTCGTCCCAGGTTTTCGGGGGCTCCAGGCCGAGTTCGCCGAATACATCGGTCCGGTAGAACATCATGAAAAAGTTCTGGGTTTCGGGGATCGCATAGCAGTGCCCGTTGAAATAGTACGGGACCATGGCCGTGTCCATGTAGTGCGAGGTCAGCTCGTCGAATCCGCTGAACTGCTCCAGAGGATGCAGGGCGCCGCGCAGCGCGTAGTTGACCGGGTCACCGCGGCCGATCGACAGGACGACGTCCGGAGCTTTCCCCGCCATGATCGCCTGCATCAGCCCGCCCTGGACAAGCGAGAAATTTACGCCGATCCCCGTTCCGGGCGTGAATTCCGCGTCGATCATCTGCTTGAGCAGCTCGGCCTGGTCGCGGCCCGACGAGATCCAGGCGGATATCACTTTGCCGCTTTCCGACAGGCCGCCGACGTTCTCGTAATCCAGGAAGAACGACCCGATGAACGCCCTTGTATGATACGAAAGCTGTTCCATGAAGGTCGACTCGCTGCGGACGAACGCCGACTTTTCGGGGCAGATATAAAACTTGTCCAGGCTCAGCGACTGGTCGCGGATCGTCAGGATCCACGCGGCCAGCGTGATGATGTTGTTGCGGAAGGTCTCGAGCCTGCCCGGGATGGTGTTCGGCTGGGCGATGAAGCTCTGCAGCTGCTCTGCCATCCGGCTCAGGATCGCCGCTTCGGTGCCAAGCCTGCCGGTCAGCGCGAATACGTCTTCCGCGGTGCTGTCCAGCAGGGCCGCGCAGGATTTCATCTCATCGATCAGACCCGGGACCGATTCCTGCAGGTAGTAATCGCGGTACAGGTCGGGCGTCGTCCCGGTCACCATGATGATCCTGCGATAGATCGCATTCAGGTGGCTCACCGCGTAATTCGTGTCGGACAGGACGCTTTCCAGTTCGCCGATCGTCGGCGACATCGAGATATCATGTGTACCCTTCGTCAGGTAGATCCCGTACGGCTGCTCGTCCCCGAGCACCTTGAGCTGCCAGCTGCTGCCATAATCGAAGCGCACTTCGGACAACTCGCGGAACGGCGTGCCGCCGTCGATCTCCACGCTGCGGTAGACCGACAGGCCGCGCAGGTAGCTTTGCTTGTAGCGGAAGGCAATTTTATAGCGGCCGGTTTCCGGAACGTCGATCTGCCAGGTGATTTCCTGGTTCGGGGTGTTCCAGTTCCCGCCGCCGATGGTGTTCAGCCGCTTGAGGACCGGATCCGACGGCGTTGTCATCGGATCCGAGCGGTCGCTCACCGGATAGAGCATCGTTGATGTCTTGCTCTGCTCCTGCTCCGCCTCAAAGACCAGACAATCTCCTGCGGCCGGCGCTTCCGGCTGCGATGCGGCATAATCGGCGTAATCGGGCAATGCCTTCTCGCCATAGAAGCGGAGCTGCGCGAGCGCGAACGGTTCGCGGACCGAATTGAGGCGCAGCGTGTGCGTCCCGGACGACAGGGCGAATTGGAAGGGGCCGTTGGTGAAGCCCTCCGCGTCCAGGAGCGGCCGGCTCATCCAGGTGCGGATCTCATTCTGCGCCGCGCGGATGTCATTGCCGATGGAGTCTTTCCGCAGGACTTTTTCGGCGTCTTCATACAGCCGCGGGATGGAAAGCTGCTGTGTTTCGCTGAACGGATAGATGCCGTCCAGCATCAGCTCGAATTCGATGTTGCCGCCGGTGCCTTCCAGTCCGATGTAATCGAGCTGCAGGCAGTAAAGGCCCGCCTGTTCCGTCGTGAACGACCATTCCAGCCAGCCGTCTTCATTCGTCCAGGCAATGGCGTTCCGGCTCTCGATTTCGCGCACTTCGGCTGAAGCGCCCCCGCCTGCGGCACCGTCGGGCCCGTTCAGAACGATTTCCGCATCCGGTGCCGTTTCACCCTTATGTTCAAGCAGATATGCGGCATAACTGCCCTCCAGCGCATATTCCTCCGCGGTTCCGGCTCCGGCTGCCGCCGGCTGTGCCGCCGCGCCGCTTGCCGCCGGCATCAGGGACGCTGCCGTAACGATGATCGCCGACAGTGCGCC
>CAZDPQ010000029.1:0-25287 GCA_964507305.1 uncultured Oscillospiraceae bacterium | reverse complement strand
TGTGAGAAATTCCCGCTGGCGCGCTGCGTCGAGATGGTTGAAAAAGGCGTGATCTCCGACGCGAAAACCATCGTGGCGATCCTGCGGACCGCGGCGAAATTCAATCTGTTATAAGGGGATCGGTTATGGCATCGAAAAAAGTGGACTCCAGAAAGGAAATCACCGGGATCTTTTATCTGGCGGCTGCGCTGATTTTCGCCGCCGCCTTCTACCTCGGCGACAGGACCGGCGCGATGGGCGCGATCCTCCGCGGGGCCTGCCGCGGTCTGCTGGGCATCACGGCCAATGCCATCCCGCTGATCCTTTTCTACATGTCTCTGGATTACCTGATCGAACGCGAAGGGCGCGTGACGCGGATCCGGCTGTTTTATGTAACGGTGCTCCTGATCACCGTGTCCGCCATCATCCATGTCTTCGCGGTGCCGTACGGAACCTTCAAGGAAGCCTGTGAAGCCTACGCCGGCCGTCTGACGGCCTTCGACGGGCTCCGGTATCTTTGGTACACGGGGATCCACGGGTTCGGGGCCGGCGAAAATGCCACTTCCTGGACCGGCGGACTGGTCGGCGGTGCGGTGGCGTATTCGTTCGTCTCGATCGCCAACAAGATCGGCGCGCTGATCATCCTTTTCACGATCGCCCTGGCTGAAATCGTGATCGTTTTCAACATCTCGATCTCGCGTGTCATCACCAAGACCCGCGACACCATGGACAATGCCCTCCGCCAGACGGTGGAGACGATCCGCGAAAGCGCGAAGACCCAGCCCTCGCAGGATTACAACATGGTGGTCGGCGACTCGAAGGAGACAGCTCCGAAGACCACCGCCGGGTCGTTCGCCCTGCCCAGGTTTCTCCGGGGCTCGGGAAAATCCGCGGACGGCGCGGAGAGCGGCAAGGACATCGAAAGGGAGGAGCGGGCCGGTTTTCCGGCAGCGGCCGCGTCGACCGCGTCGGATGATGCCCGCGTGGATGCGGATGAGGAAAAGGACGACGGGATCGGGATCGCGGATCCGAATGTGGATCTGCCTGCCGGCATCCGCCATGTCGGGCTGCCGGGCGGCGCCGCGGCGGGAACGCCGGAAGGGATCCGCAGGACAATCCTGCATGCGGGGGAGGCCTCTGCCGATGCGAAGGGGGACCGCGGACACCATGCAGCGAAGGAAGCGGACGAAGACGGCGAAGACAGCTATCCCCGCAGGCCCTATGTTTTCCCCTCCATTGAGCTGCTGAACACCGAGGGAGGCAAGGCTGTCCGAAACGATATGTTTGCCATCCAGGCCCTGGGCAAAAAGCTGGAGAAGACCCTGGAGAGCTTCGGGATCGCCGCCCGGGTCATCAACATCACCACCGGCCCGGTCATCACGCGCTTCGAGCTGACTCCCGGTTCCGGCGTCAAGGTTAGCAAGATCGTGTCGCTCGCCGACGACATCGCGCTCAACCTGGCGGCCATGGGCGTCCGCATCGAGGCGCCGATCCCCGGCAAATCCGCGATCGGCATCGAGATCCCGAACAACGAGATCACGCCCGTGTCGCTCCGGCGCCTGATCGAATCGCCCGAGTTCCGCAACGCGTCGTCGCCGATCTCGGCGGTCCTGGGCCGCGACATCCCGGGCAATCCGGTCATCTGCGACATCGCCCGGATGCCGCATCTGCTCATTGCGGGCGCGACCGGATCCGGCAAATCCGTCTGCCTCAACTCCATCCTCATCAGCATGCTGTACAAGGCATCGCCCGACGAGGTCAAGCTGTTGCTGATCGACCCCAAGGTCGTCGAGCTCATTGCCTACAACGGGATCCCGCATCTGCTCGCGCCGGTCGTGACCCATCCGAAGAAAGCCGCCAACACGCTCCTGTGGGCCGTCAACGAGATGACCCGCCGGTATGCCCTGTTCGCCGAGCAATCGGTGCGCGAGATCCATTCGTACAATGCGGCCGCCATGTCGGGCGGCTATGAGAAGCTGCCGCTGATCGTGCTGGTCATCGACGAGCTGTCCGACCTCATGGCCACCGCGCCCAATGAGGTCGAGGACGCCATCGCGCGGCTGACGGCCATGGCCAGGGCAGCCGGGATCCATCTGATCATCGCCACGCAGCGGCCGTCGGTCGATGTCATCACCGGTGTCATCAAGGCCAACGTTCCGTCGAGGATCTCGTTTGCCGTGTCGTCCCAGGTCGATTCGCGCACGATCCTCGACTGCGGGGGCGCCGAAAAGCTCCTCGGCAAGGGCGACATGCTGTATTTCCCGGTCGGCGCGTCCAAGCCGATCCGCGCGCAGGGAGCCTTCGTGACAGACAAGGAAGTGGAGCGCGTCACCGATTTTCTAAAGGGTCAAAATCTGAGCCGATACGACGAAAGCGCCGCCGAGGCGATCGATTCATCCGTCCAGGCTGCCGGAAGCGAAGAAGATGCCGCAGAGGAGGACGAGCTGTTCATGAACGCGGTGTCGATCGTGGTGGAGGCCGGGTACGCGTCGATCTCGCTGCTCCAGCGCAGGATGAATGTCGGCTATCCGAGAGCCGCCCGCCTGATCGACCGGATGCAGGAAAAGAAATTCGTCGGGGGCTTCGAGGGCAGCAAGCCGCGGAAAGTCCTCATCAGCCGCGAGCAGTGGGCGGAATTCAAGGCCCGGGAAGGCGGATGAGATGCCCCTGCTGCCCGTGAACCGAAGCGAAATGGAGGCCAGAGGCTGGGATGAACTGGATTTCCTGTTCATCACGGGCGACGCCTATGTGGACCACCCCTCGTTCGGCGCCGCCATCCTGACAAGAGTCCTCGAGAGCGAGGGATATCGGATCGGCGTATGCCCCCAGCCCGCCGTTGCTTCGGAGGATTCGCTGATGGGCATGGGGAAGCCGCGGTACGGGGTGTTCGTGTCCTCCGGCGTCGTGGATTCCATGGTCAACAATTACACAGCGGCCCGCAGGCGCCGCAGCGATGACAGGTATTCGCCCGGCGGCTTGGGCAATATCCGGCCGGACAGGGCGCTCACGGTTTACTGCAGGGCCGTGCGCGGGCAATTCGGGGACATTCCCCTGGTGGTCGGCGGCGTCGAGGCGAGCCTGCGCCGGTTCGCGCATTATGATTACTGGTCGGATAAAGTCCGCGCCAGCATCCTCCAGGATTGCGGAGCGGACATCCTGGTCTACGGGATGGGCGAAAAGCCGATCACGGCGATCGCAGGGCTTTTATCCAAAGGGGTGAATGTCCGGCGGATCCATTCCCTGCCGGGGACCTGCGTCCTTTTAAAGAAAGAAGAATTGCCGAAAGCCGCTGCAGAGTTCCTCGCCGGCGCCGGCGACCCGGACCGGACAGGCACAGAAGCGGACGGCATCGAGACGCCGCGGCAGGCATCGCTGCCGCAAAGCGGGGATTTTCTCCTGCTCCCGTCCTTTGAGAAAGCGGCATCGGACAAGTTTGCCTATGCGCTTTCGTTTCGCGCACAGTATGACGAGCAGGACCCGAAGACCGGAAGGACGCTGATCCAGCGGCACGGCGGAAAATACCTCCTGCAGAATCCCCCGTCCATGCCCTTGACAGTCCGCGAAATGGACAGGATCTATGCGCTGCCATTCGAACGGCGGTATCACGATATGTATCGGGCAAAGGGCGGGGTGCCTTCGATCGACGAGGTTTCCTTCAGCATCACATCGCACCGCGGATGCTTCGGCGGCTGCCATTTCTGCGCCATCACCTTCCATCAGGGCCGGATCGTACAGAGCCGCAGCGAGCGGTCGATCCTCGAAGAGGCGGAGAAAATCACCCGCGATCCCGGATTCAAAGGCTACATCCACGATGTCGGCGGGCCCACGGCCGATTTTTACGCCGCCGGATGCGACCGGCAGCGCAGCGGTTCGTCCTGCCGGGACCGTGCCTGCATGAGCCCCGCGATCTGCCCGAACCTCAAGGTCAGCCACAGGGAATACCTCGAGGTCCTCCGCAAGGTCCGCGCGCTTCCACATGTGAAAAAGGTTTTCATCCGATCCGGTGTCCGTTTCGATTACATCATGGCGGATCCCGACCGCACCTTCCTGCATGAGCTGTGCGCGCACCATATCAGCGGACAGCTGAAGGTCGCCCCGGAGCATGTTTCCGACAATGTGCTGAAGCGCATGGGCAAGCCCGGAGCAGCGGTGTATGAGGAGTTCAGGGCGGCCTTCGAGTCCGAAAACAAAAGCCTCGGCAGGCAGCAATTCCTCGTCCCGTACCTGATATCGGGCCATCCCGGGTCGACCCTCGCCGATGCGGTCGAACTGGCTGTCCACATCAAACGCGGGAAGGTCATGCCGCGGCAGGTCCAGGATTTTTATCCCACGCCCGGCACGGTTTCCACGGTCATGTATTACACGGGGATCGACCCGCTGACCTTTGAGAGGGTCCATGTGCCGGACCGGGAGGAGAAGGCGATGCAGCGGGCGCTGCTGCAGTTCGCGAAGCCCGAAAACCGCAGGCTCGTCGAAAAGGCGCTTGCCCTGGCAGGAAGGACCGATCTCATAGGGACCGGGCCCGGATGCCTGATCCCGCCGGGCCGGAGCGCCGGCGGGACAGGGCGGAAGGCCGGAAACGGCGGCGGAAGGTCCGCCGTACGGGACACGGTGAGGACGGAAAGCAGGCGCAGGCGTGAAAGCGGAAAAGGACGGCACGGAGACGGAGACGGAGACGGAGGCAATGGCGGAAGCGGAGGATTGCAGGATGCCTGAACGGCTGGAGAAAATCGGTTCCGCGGAGATCCTGTGCGTCGGGACGGAGCTCCTGATGGGACAGATCGTCAATACCAACGCCGCGTACATCGCCAGGGAGCTGGCTGCGGCGGGGATCCCGTCCTACCGCCAATCCGTGGTCGGGGACAACCCCGGCAGGCTTGCCGAGGCGATCCGGCTGGCACTCGGCAGAAGCGATGCCGTGATCCTGACGGGCGGTCTGGGTCCGACGGCGGACGATATCACGATGGCGGCCGCGGCCGAAACGGCCGGCCTCAGGTTGGTCGAAGACAAGGGATCGGCGGAGCACATCCGCGGATATTTCCATCATCTCGGCAGGGAGATGCCCGCTTCCAACCTGAAGCAGGCGCTTCTGCCGGAGGGCTGCACGGTGCTTCCGAACCGGGCCGGCACGGCGCCGGGCGCGATCATCGAGACGGAAGACGGAGGCGCGTTCGGAATGCCGAAAGCTCTTGTGCTGCTGCCGGGGCCGCCGCATGAGATGCAGCCCATGTTCGCCGAGGCAATGCGCATCTATCTGCGCGGCCGGGCGCCGGTCCGGATCCGCTCCGAATACATCAGGCTTTTCGGCATTGGCGAATCGGCCGCGGAGCAGAAGATCCGCGACATCATCGATTCATCCTCTAACCCCACCGTGGCGCCCTATTGCTCGGAGGGGGAGTGCATGTTCCGCGTGTCCCTGACGACGGAAGGCTCCGCGGGCGGGCACGGACAGGATGAGACGGTTCTGGCCTCGACGATGGAGGAGATCCGCGGGAGGCTCGGCGAATATATCTATGAAATCGGCAGCCGCACGCTGCCCGAAGTCGTTTTCGACGCCCTGCGCTCGCGCGGACTGACGGTTTCGTTCGCCGAATCCTGCACGGGCGGGATGCTCGGCACGGCCATCACCGATTTTCCCGGCGCATCCGCGGTGTTCCGCGGAGGCGTGACCGCGTACTCGAACGAGGCGAAAAAACAGATCCTGGGGGTGCCCGGCAGCCTGCTCGAGCAGGACGGCGCCGTGAGCCTCCGGACAGCCGAAGCGATGGCGGATGGCTGCAGGAGGCTGTTCCATACGGATTTCGCGGTTTCCGCAACAGGCATCGCCGGCCCCGGCGGAGGCACTCCGGAGAAGCCGGTCGGTCTGGTATATATCGGTATCGCCGGTCCGGACGGGGTCCGCGCGCAGGAACTCCGCCTCAGGGGGAGCCGTTCGCGGATCCGCAAAGTGACGCTGCTGCACGCATATGACTTGCTGAGGAGGTCGCTCGAAGCCTATGGATAAGCCAGCCTCGGGATCCGGAAGAAGCGCGGCGCGGGCCACGTTCATCGTGATGATCGCCCTTGTCCTCAGCAAGGTCACCGGGCAGCTCCGCGAGATGCTGATCCCGTCGCGAATCGGATTCGGCACCCTTTCGGACGCCTACATCCTCGGCTTCATGGTGCCGGATCTTGTGTACCAGCTTCTGGTGGGCGGCTCGATCCAGGCGGCCGTCACCCCGATGCTGTCCGGCGCGATCTATCAGGACAATGAAAAGAAAACCTGGCGGAGCGTCAGCATCTTCATCAATGTGACCGCTCTTGTCATGCTGGCCGCCGTGGCGATCAGCGAATTCGCCATCCCTGCGGTCCTGCCGCTCTTTTCGGGCGATAAATCCCGGGAGACGATCGACCTTGCCGTATCGGTGTCGCGCATCCTGTTCCCCCAGGTGTTCTTCATGATGCTCGCAGCCCTTTCGATCGGGATCCTGAACGCCTACAAGGAATTCACGGCCGCCGCGATGGGCCCCGTCGTCTACAACCTCTGCGTCGTGTCCGCGATGCTGCTGTTCGGGAACAAAACCGCCGCGGGCGTGCGGAATGTCGCGTTCGGCGTCCTGCTCAGCGCGTGCGTCTACTTCATCATGCAGTTCGCCTTCGCCGGCCGTCACCTCAATCATTACATCCCGTCCCTGGACATCCGCAACAAGGGCTTCCGCCGCCTGGTGAAGCTGGCGATCCCGACGCTGATCTCGGCATCGATCGTTCAGATCAACCTGATCATCCTGTCCGGTTTCACGAACTTTTATGATGACGGATCGCTGACCAGCCTGCGCTTCGCGATCACGACCTGGCAGCTGCCGTACGGCGTATTCGCCGTCGCCGTCGGGGGCGTCATGCTGCCGACGCTTTCCGGCCACTTCGCGGCGGACGAGCGGAAGGACTTTTCCACCGTCCTGACCCGGGCATTCCGCGTCACGCTTTTCCTGATCATCCCTTCCGCGGTCATTTTCGCTATGCTGAACCGCGAGGTGATCCGCGGGATCTTCCAGTGGGGCAGCGGGAACATTGCCGCGGGCAGCATCGCGCTGACGGCGTCGATGCTTTCCTGGTACTGCATCGCCATGATCTGCCAGAGTGTCAACTACCTGCTGAACATGTCCTTTTATTCGGTGGGAAAGACGAAGATCCCGCTCCTCAACGGGCTCATCACGCTCGGAACGAACACGCTTTTCTGCTTTGTCCTGACGCGGTTCTCGCCGTTCGGCGCGGTCAGCATGCCGATGGCGTATGCCTTTTCAAGCATCATCAGCGCGGGGCTCCTGTACGCGCTGTTCCTGCGGGGATACCGGGACTTCATGCCGCGCAAGATCCCGCAATTCCTCGTCAAATCGGCCGTCTGCGCGGGAGCGGCGGCCTTTGCCCTGTGGGCAATCGATCTTCCGGGATGGGATTCCGGAAACAAGATCGCCCAGCTCGCGATCCTTGCCGTCAAGGCGCTGACCGGTGCGGGCGCATATTTTGCCGCCGCGCTGCTGTTGCAGATGAAAGAGCCGTGGGCGATCGTCCGGAAGGCCGCGGCCGCGGTCGGGCTTCCGGGCCGGTGACGGCCGGGATGCACAGACCCTGAGGAGACCCGTGCGCACCGTCCCCGTGACCCGGAAGGCACCCTTTCCGGCAAAAATACGGGGTGTCGCATTCTGTTTTTGATTGAAAATTATTGTCGGAAACAGGATGGTTGACGAACGAAGCGAACACATTTATAATGAATACAGAACAAACGTTCGTATGGAGGTGTCTATGGCGAGGAATGAGAAAGGTGCCGGAAAATCGGCTCAGGAAGTGGGACAGAAGAATTCTTCCGAGAGAGCGAAAGCTCTCGAGGCCGCCCTTTCACAGATCGAGAAGCAGTTCGGCAAGGGCGCCGTCATGACGCTCGGCGAGAAGGTCGACTCCACGATCGAGTCCATTCCCACGGGCGCTCTGTCCCTGGACATCGCGCTTGGTGTCGGCGGTGTGCCGAGAGGGAGGATCGTCGAGATCTTCGGACCCGAATCATCCGGCAAGACCACGGTCGCCCTCCATATGATCGCAGAGTCGCAGAAGCTGGGAGGGACCGCGGCGTTCATCGATGCCGAGCATGCCCTTGATCCCGCGTACGCGCAGAAGCTCGGCGTGGACATCGACAATCTGGTCGTTTCCCAGCCGGACACCGGCGAGCAGGCCCTCGAGATCACAGAGGCGCTGGTCCGCAGCGGCGCCGTGGACATCATCGTGATCGACTCCGTTGCCGCCCTTGTTCCCAAGGCCGAGATCGACGGCGACATGGGGGACGCACATGTGGGCCTGCAGGCCAGGCTGATGTCCCAGGCTCTCCGCAAGCTGGCCGGCGTGATCAGCAAGTCCAGCACGGTCGCGATCTTTATCAACCAGCTCCGGGAGAAAGTCGGGATCATGTTCGGCAATCCGGAGACGACGCCCGGCGGGCGTGCCCTGAAGTTCTACGCATCCGTCCGGCTGGATGTTCGCAAGATCGAGAGCATCCGCAGCGGGACGGACATCATCGGCTCCAGGACCAAGGTCAAAGTGGTGAAGAACAAGGTCGCCCCTCCGTTCAAGGAAGCGGAGTTCGACATCATTTACGGTTCCGGCATATCCAACGAGGGATGCATGGTCGACATGGGCGTGAATCTCGACATCATCGAGAAGAGCGGTTCGTGGTTTGCATACAAGGGACAGCGGATCGGGCAGGGCAAGGAAAACGCGCGCCAATACCTCAAGGAGAACAAGGCCGTCCGCGATGAGATCGAGGCGAAGATCCGCGCCAGCTACGCGGACAAGACCATTTCCGAGATCGTATCGGCCGATGCCGGGAATGAAGAGGAAGACAGCGAGGACATCCTCGGGCTGTCCTGATCCACCGGCGGTTACACCTATGGACGATGAAGCAGTCAGACTCATGAACGCCCGTTCAGATGCTGTTTTTTACATCAGCTCCGGGGCGAAATCTTCCGGCAAGGTATCGGGATGGCTTGGCCGAAAGGGCTATCCCGATCCCGTCATCGAATCGGTCGTCGGCGAACTGATCCGGGAGAACAGGATCAACGACCTGGATCTTGCGATGAAGATGATCCGCGGCCGAAGCGGTAAACGCCTCGAGTCCCCGCGGGCGCTTACCGCACGCCTCATCGTATCCGGAATCCCGCAGGCGGTCGCCGAGGAGGCTGTCAGCAGCCACTACCGGCAGGAACGCAGCGAAGAGGAAGAGTCGCTTCAGCTTCTGACCTTGAAGTTTTCGGGCAAAGCGGATACAATGCATGCATGGGATCCGCAGTCTTTCGCCGGAGCGAGGGCGAAGATGTACCGTTTCCTCGTTTCAAGAGGCTATGAGCCCGAGGTCGCCCTTCGGGCGATAGGGCAGTTTTTGCACGATCAGGGGTCGGATGGATAATACGGCAGACGGCGGGGGCATCCTTTCAGGCGACAGTTTACGGCAGCCCCTGCAGGTCCACATGGTTTCCCTCGGATGTCCCAAGAATCTCGTGGACTCCGAGGTTATGTGCGGCATTCTCGACGGCGCCGGATTCCGGCTGACCGGAGATCCTGCCGCAGCGCAGGTGATCGTTGTCAACACCTGCGGATTCATCGAAAGCGCGAAGCAGGAAGCGATCGGCAGAATCCTCGAGATGGCCGATTTCAAGCGTCCGGGCGGCTGCGATTTTCTGATTGCAGCAGGCTGTCTCGCGCAGCGATACCCGACTGAGATAGCAGGATCCCTTCCCGAAGTCGACGCGATCATCGGCACGTCCGAATACGGACGGATCGCCGATGTCATCGGCGCGCTGTATGCTTCGCGCGAATTTCCGCCTTCTGCGGAGAAGCAGCCGGAACACCCCCTGATCCATACGGACCGCTGCGGGGACCTCGACTATCTTCGGGGAGGCAGGATCCCTTCCACCAGCGGATACGCATATCTCAAGATCGCGGAAGGCTGTTCCAACTGCTGTGCATACTGCGCCATCCCGGGGATCCGGGGACCTTACCGGTCCCGGCCGATCCCGGAGCTGATCGAGGAAGCCGGATTTCTGGCGGGCCTCGGTTATTATGAGGTCGTGCTGGTCGCGCAGGATACGACACGGTACGGGACCGATCTGTACGGAGAACGCAGGCTCCATGAGCTGGTGCGAGAGATATCGCTCATCGGGGGCATCCGCAAAGTCAGGATCCTGTACTGCTATCCGGACGGGATCACGCCGGAGCTGATCCGGGAGATCGCATCGAATCCGAAAGCGGCGAAATACATCGACATCCCCATCCAGCATGCCTCGGACAGCGTGCTCCGGCGGATGAACCGCAGGGACACCGCCGCCTCGGTCGAAGCAACGGTGGAGGCGCTTCGCCGCGGCATTCCCGACGTCACGATCCGCACGACCGTGCTTGTGGGATTTCCGGGAGAGACCGCCCGCGATTTCGACGAATTGTATGCTTTTCTCCGGCGAATGGAGTTCGACCTTCTCGGCTGTTTCGTCTTTTCCCCCGAAGAAGGCACTCCGGCGTGTGATATGCATCCCAAAGTTCCCGCCGCAATCGCTCAGTCGAGGCACCGGCGCATTATGGAGCTGCAGCGTTCGATTTCCCGCCGCAGGCTTTTATCCATGCGCGGAGAGATCATGACGATCACGGTGGAGGGCATCGCGGAAGATGGCATATTCTATACAGGCAGAGGAGACGCCCAGGCGCCGGAAATCGATCCCCCCGTTTATGCCGCGGCCTCGGAAGGGCCGCCCGCCATCGGCAGCGAATGCCGCGTCAGGATCGTGGATTCTTCCGATTATGAGCTGATAGGAGTGACAATCCCATGAACCTACCGAACCGAATCACCTTTGTCCGCATCATCCTCGTCCCGTTCATCCTGCTGTTCATGCTGCCCCTGTCATTTCTGACGCCGGATGCCGCATGGAACCGCTTTGTCGGCGGGTACGGCATGCTGGTCGCAATCTTTCTGTTCTTGATCGCATCCGTCACGGACACCATGGACGGGCAGATCGCACGCAAACGCGGGATCGTGACCAACATGGGCAAATTTCTGGATCCGGTCGCGGACAAGCTCCTTGTCGCATCCGTGCTGATCGCGCTCGTTCAGCTCGGAGGAATTTCCGCGGTGGCTGCCATCATCATCATCTGCCGCGAATTCATCGTGACCGGAGTCCGGCTCCTCGCCGCGGATAAAAATGTCGTGATCGCCGCCAGCAGCCTCGGCAAATGGAAGACCGTCATGCAGATCATCGCCATCATCGCGGTCATGACGGAAATGCAGCTCCGGGCGATGGTTCCGGACTGGACCATCCTTTCATACACCCCCTGGCTGACGGAGAGCCTGCTGTGGCTCGCGGTGATCCTGACCATCCTGTCAGGCTATGATTATGTCAAGAAGAATCTCCATTATATCAAAGAGTGATGTCCCGTGAAGGAAAAGAGAGATATTCCGCGAACAATAGTTTGACTATAAAAATAATATTTTCCGTCATCCATCCGAATGAAAGAAGCACAATCGCAGGAAACGAAAATATTTGCGGAAATTGTGAGCAAGTTCTTGACAATTCCCTTCATATGATATAAAAACATCTTATCGACAATAGGAGGGTAAGTGAATGTCAACAGAATCAATTTTTGAAACGGTTCAATCGATCCTGGCAGACCAGCTTGGCGTTGAGGCCGATCAGGTTACAATGGAATCCAACTTTATCGACGACCTGAACGCAGATTCCCTGGATATCGTGGAACTTGTGATGGCGATGGAGCAGGAATTCGGGATCTCGATCCCGGACGAAGAAGCGGAGAGGATCAAGACCGTCGGAGACGCCGTCAATTTCATCAAGGAGTGTGTCTGACCGCCGGCATTCCGGCACGCGGCACCGTTTACGCGAAGCGATCGTTTTCGTGGAAGAGAGATCCGCCGGCAGGACCGGCGGATCTATTTCTTTCGATTCCCCGTTGTGGTACTATTTTCTTTGGATGCAGCGGCAGGCCCGCATGAGCCGGCCGGCGGAAAGGCTGACATGGATTTTTCGGAGCTTGAGAAAAAGCTGGGCTACACCTTCCGGGACAAGTCGCTCCTGGCACGCGCGCTCACGCATTCGACCTTTACCTACGAGAGCCCGGGCAGTTCCGAGGGCCACAACGAGCGCCTCGAATTTCTCGGGGACAGCGTTCTCGACCTGACGGTCGGGGACATCCTGTACCGGGACGCGGCCGGGTACGACGAAGGCGCGATGACCAAGATCCGGGCCCTGATCGTCTGCGAAACGACACTGGCCGCAGTCGCCAGGCAGCTGGAGCTCGGCCGTTTCATGCGATTCGGCAAGGGCGAAACGCATACCGGCGGCATGGAAAAGAGTTCCAACCTTTCCAGTGCGCTCGAAGCGGTGTTCGCCGCCATTTATCTGGACGGCGGCTACCCCGAGGTGTACGATGCCGTGCGGCGGCTGCTCGGCGGGCCGGCGGCAAAGGCTGCGAAGGGCGAATTGGTGTACGATTACAAGAGCCGCCTGCTCGAATACATCCAGGGCGCCGACCGCAAGGCCGTCTTCGAATTCCGCATCATCCGCGAGGAGGGGCCGGACCACCGGAGGATCTTTTTCTGTGAATTCTCCTGCAATGGTCGGGTCGTCGGCAGAGGCAGCGGACCGAGCAAGAAGGAAGCGGAGCAGGAAGCCGCCAGAGACGCGCTGCCCGTGATCAGCCGATACTGTCCGGAGCCCGGCAACGACCGGGATATGGTATAATAACTCAGATATCGTTGCCGGAGGAATCTCATTTGTACCTGAAAACACTCGAAATACAAGGCTTCAAATCCTTTCCCGAGAAGACCGTGATCGAATTTCATCCGGGGATCACCGCCATCGTCGGACCGAACGGCAGCGGCAAGTCCAACATCACCGACGCGATCCGGTGGGTGCTCGGGGAGCAAAGCGTCAAGACGCTGCGCGGATCGAAGATGGAAGACGTGATATTCACCGGCACCCAGTCGCGCCGGGCGATGAGCCTCGCGGAAGTCACGATGGTCATCGACAACGCGGACGGAAGGCTTGCTATCGATTATACGGAGATCGCGATCACCAGGCGGCTGTACCGTTCGGGGGAGAGTGAATACCTGATCAACCGGACGCCGTGCAGGCTCAAGGATGTCCTTACTCTTTTCATGGACACCGGGCTCGGGCGCGACGGCTACTCGATCGTCGGCCAGGGCAGGATCGACGAGATCCTGAGCCACAAGTCCGAGGACCGGCGCCGGGTTTTCGAGGAGGCCGCCGGCATTGTCAAATTCAAGACACGGAAGGATGAAGCGGAGCGCAAGCTTGAGAACACCCGGCAGAACCTGCTCCGCATCAATGACATCATCTCCGAGCTCGAGACCCAGGTCGGACCGCTCGAGCAGCAGGCAAAAGTGGCGCGGCAGTACCTGCTTCACCGGGATGAGCTCAAGGGCGTGGAAGTGGCCCTTTTTCTGGATAATATCGCGAAATACACGCAAAAGCTCGAGGAATACCAGGAGGAATACGACGCGGTCCTCCGGGAGATCAATGTGCAGACGGTCGGCCTGGAGGACATGAAGCTCCGCAACCGCAGCCTGGCTGAGCAGTCCGCGTCCCTCGAGAAGGAGATCGGCGAGCGCAGGGACCACGCCCAGTCTCTGGCGGACCGGGCCAAGGATGCCCGGTCGAAGATCGATCTGAACAATGAAAAGGCGGCGCAGATCCGGCAGAAGATCCGGGAGCACGGCGACGAGGGCGGGAGCATCGAGGATGCCTTGAAGAGGCTTGCCGAGGAGCTCGAGACGCGCAGGCAGAAGGAGACGTATCTCCGCGGGCAGCTCGGCCAGTACAATGACAGGCTCGCCGGATACGAGACCGAGATGGCCGGCATCCTCGAAACGCTCAATGAGTCCGGCCGGAAAGCCGAGAGCATCAAGCAGCGGATCGACGAACGGACCGAGAGCCTGTACGACAAGCGGATGCAGGCGCGCCAGACCCGCGGCCAGATTACCGTGATCGAGCAGCACGCCAGAAATGTCGTGTCGGATATCGCCAACCTTGTCAGCGAACAGGACTCGCTGGCTCTTCAGAGGGAAGAATGCGAGGAGCGCCTGGCCGCGGTCGCCGCAGCCGAGCGCAAGGCCTCGGAGGATCTGGAGAAGCTCCGGGGGAAGCTCGAGGAAACGAAATCGTTCTGCACCCAGCTTGCAGTCCGGGCCGAGTCGCGCCGCATGGACGCCGACAATGTCAATTACCGGATCCGTACGCTGACCGAGCTTGAAAAATCCCGCGAAGGCTACAGCGACACCGTCCGGTCGATCCTCGCTCTTGCCGGAGCGGACAGCACGTACGCGGGCAGGATCCGCGGGACGATCGGCGACCTGATCGAAACGGACCGCGACTATGAGACCGCCATCGAGACAGCCCTAGGCGGCAGCGTGCAGAATATCGTGACCGACAACGAAGAAACGGCGTCCGATCTCATCGCTCACCTGAAGACCAATCGTCTCGGCCGGGCGACCTTCCTGCCGATATCGTCCGTCCGCGGGCGCCCGTCGGAAAAAGGCATCGCCGCGGAAGCGCAGAGGGCGGAAGGGTTCGTGGGCTTTGCCGTCGACCTGGTACGTTTTCCGGAAGAGATCCGGGGGATCGCCGACCACCTCCTCGGCCGGATCGTCGTGACCGACACGCTGGACCACGCGATCCGCCTCGCACGCCGGACCGCATACTCCGTGCGGATCGTATCCCTCGAGGGGGATGTGGTGAATCCGGGCGGCGCGCTGACGGGAGGCTGGCAAAAGGGCAGGGGGACGGGCATCATCGGGCGCGCGCGGGAGATCGAGCGGCTGACCGGCGAATGGAAGGCGATCCTCGCCGAGGCGGAGAAGCTTGCGTCGGACCTTCCGGATGCGGAGGAGCAGCTGAAGGCGATCGCACGGGAGACGTCGGCGGCGGAGCAGCTGCTGAGCGGCAAAGGGCACGAGCGGATCCGCGAAGAGGCCCACCTTGCGCAGATCGGGCAGGACCTTGACCGCTGCCGGGGCCGGCTCGCGATGTTCCGGGTCGAACAGGAGCAGACCGCCCGCCAGAAGGATGAGATCAACGCTGAAGCCGATGCCCTCGAGAAGGAAGCGGAGGAGGCCGATGCCGCGATCGCGGCGCTGAAAGGCGATCTGGAGAAGGTCGAGACCGAGGGAAAAGAAGAGACGCAGAACCGCGACGAATTGCGCGAGACAATATCGGACCTGAAGCTTTCCGTGCATTCCATCGAAGAGTCGCTATCTTCCGTGACGGAGATCACGGAACGCATCCACAAGGAGCGCGAGCAGTACGAGCAGACCGCGCGCAGGCGCAAGGCCGAGATGATCCGCTCGGGCGAGGAGCTCCGCGAGATCGAAGAGGACAATTCCGCGCTGCAGGAGGATATCGGGCGGCTCGCCGAGGAGCGTGCCGCGGCGGAAGCGGGGATCGCGGAGCTGACGGACAGCCGGAGCGCGCTCGAAAGCACGATGGCGGGTTTTTACGACAGCTTCGAGAAGGCAACGGCAAAAATCGGCGAGCTCCAGAGCAGCCTGGCCGGCGCGGAAGTGCGGAAGGGTCGGATGGAAACGGCACTGGATGAGGTCAGGAACAAACTTTGGGAGCAGTATGAGCTGACCGGAGAGACCGCGGCCAAATGGAGCGCCGAGATCGAAAGCCCGGTCACGGCGCAGCGCAAGGTCAATGAATTGCGCAGGCTGATCCGGGAGCTCGGCAACATCAACATCGGCGCGATCGAGGAGTACGACAAGGTCGCGGAGCGCCTGCATTTTCTGACGGCGCAGCGGGACGACATCGAGAATTCCCGGGTCAAGCTGATCAGCGTGATCGCCGAGATCACTCATGAGATGAAAAAGCAGTTCCTGGAGCATTTCCGGATCATCAATGAAAATTTCAAGACCGTATTTTCCGAGCTGTTCGGCGGCGGCATGGCGGAGATCTTTCTGGGCGACGAAGACGATCTGCTCAACTGCAGCATCGACATCCACGCGCAACCGCCCGGCAAGAAGCTCCAGAACATGCTGCTGCTGTCCGGCGGGGAGCGCTGCCTGACCGCGATCGCGCTGCTGTTCGCGATCCTGCGGCTCAAGCCGTCGCCGTTCTGCGTTCTCGACGAGATCGAGGCGGCGCTGGACGATGCCAACATCGTGCGCTTCAGCGAATATGTGCGCAACTACACGGCGGAATCCCAGTTCATCCTGGTCACGCACCGCAAGGGGACGATGGAAGCCGCGGACATGCTGTACGGGGTGACGATGCAGGAACGGGGGATTTCCAGGATCCTTTCCATGAAGCTTTCAGACTGACGGAGAACGATATGAGTTTGCTGGACCATTTTCGCGGAGGCCTCGAAAAAACGCGGAAGCTCCTTGCCGGCGGTTTCACCAGACTGTCCGCGGCTGCGGGCCGGTTCGACGACGGGCTGCTCGACGACCTCGAGACCGCCCTCGTGCAGTCCGACATCGGGGCATCCAGTGCGATGGAACTCGTGGACCGGGTGAAGGACGAGATCCGGCGGACCGGTGAAAGCGGCAGGGATTTCGTGACCGGAGTCCTCAAAGAGGAGATGAAAAAGATCCTCGGACCCGACAGGCGCCTTCGGATCGAGCCCGGCAGGCTCAATATCCTGATCCTCGCGGGAGTCAACGGCACCGGCAAGACGACCACGGCCGGAAAGCTCTGCCTGCGCTACCGGTCGCAGGGCCTGAAGGTCCTCCTGGCGGCCGCCGACACCTTCCGGGCCGCAGCGATCGAGCAGCTGAGGCACTGGGGCGAACTCCACGGCACGGATGTCATCTCCCACGAAGCCGGCAGCGATCCCGGCGCCGTCGTTTTCGATGCCGTGCACGCTGCGCTGGGCCGGCATGCCGACGTGCTTATCATCGACACCGCCGGACGGCTGCACAACAAACAGAACCTGATGGACGAATTCGGTAAAATCGAGCGGATCGCCCGGCGCGAGGCCCCCGATGCATTGCTCAGGGTGCTGCTGGTCATCGACGCGACGACCGGACAGAACGCGGTCATCCAGGCCAGAGTCTTCAACGAGGTGACCCGGCTAGACGGGATCGTCCTTACCAAGCTTGACAGCAACGCCAAGGGCGGGATCGCCGTTTCCGTGGTCCGCGAAACGGGGATCCCGATCCTGCTGGCGGGACTCGGCGAAAAGTCCGAAGACCTGGTGGATTTCGAAGCCGGCAGTTTCGTCGAATCGCTTTTCTGATGCGCCCATATCCTGACGATGCGCAGATGGCGCCGTAAATTTGACACCGGGAATTTTACAGACGCTGTGAATTTTACTTGCAATATGCGGAGACTGTGATATAATCGACTTGCTTTTGACTGACGTCACGGATGCCGCTGACGTGCAGGATCCCTTCGGAGGTGCATCATGGGAGGATTCATCATATTTCTGGTCATCATCGATATCCTGGTGGCCATCGGCCTTGCCGCCCTCATCCTTTTTCAGCAGGGGCAGGCCCGCGGACTCGGAGCGATCGCCGGAGGCGCGGAGACATTCTTCGGCAAGACCAAGGGCAGGAGCATAGAAGCCACCCTGAAGAAAGTCACGTCATTCCTTGCGATTTTCTTCATCATCATGACGATCACCCTTTATCTTCTGACCGGCAGGGGGACGTAAGTCCCATTCCGCCCGTATGCGGACATTCCCCCAAGATACGCAGAAAGCCCGGTCATCCGGGCTTTTTCATTGCGGGAACGGCTTTTTCATGAACACAGAAAAGGAGACAACTCGTCCCGCAGCTTCAGTCCCGCCTCGTCGTGGACTTCGACCAGGATCGGCCCGGTGAGGTCAAGACTGAAAATCCCCATGATCGATTTGGCATCGACGATATAGCGCCCCGACACCAGGTCGACATCGCAATCGTAGGAATTGACGATCCGGACGAATTCTTTGACATCTCCGATGGATCGAAGCTGGACTGTGAATGTGACCATAGGCAGCGCATCCTTTCAAATCGGGATTTCTGCAATCATTATACACTATTTTCTTTCCATTTTCTTTTCTTTATGGCAGCCGGCCCGCTTGACGATTCGGCGGAAGAAAGGTATGATAAGGGCTAAATAGATCCATCGCATGATGAACGGGAGGAGTACTTCTTGCTCCGTCCTACAGAGACAGGGGATCGCAGGCTGGAAGTCCCCTCAGGACACAAGGAGGAATGTCGCCCGGGAGTGCGACGCGACGAGGCGCCGCGTTATGGCGCCCGAGAGGGCCTTTCCGGTGGCGCGGCTGCAGTCCGCGGCCCGGATCGGAAGACTGGTGGTACCACGGAAGTCGGCAGGCTTTCGTCCGGTTGTTTCGGACGGAAGCCTGTATTTTTTTGCCGGGATCGCTGCCCCGCGCGGGAGCGGACGATCACCGGGGAGGGAGGGTCTTGAATGGACCGGACATTGGAGATCGTGCTGAAAATCCTGGGGATCGTCATCATGGCCGCCGGATTCGTGCTGGTGTACGCGGCGCCGAAGATCGTGGACAAGTACAGGCTTGATGCCAAGGCGCGCCCCGCGCCGGACCAGGCTGAAGAAGGGATGGATGAGGAACAGCTCCGGAAGATCCGCAGGGAGTCCGCGATCCTGAGCCTCAAGATCAAGGGCGTCCTCATCGCGCTTCCCGGTGCGCTGATGATTCTGATCCTATATAAAATCTGACACCGGATGCGGTGATTTTTACATGACGGAAAGGAATGGACCATGAGCAGGATCGATACGATACCGAAAGCGTTCGAACCCGCCGAAGCGGAGGAAAGGATCTACAGGAAATGGCTGGAGGGCCGCTATTTTCACGCGGTCCCGGACAGCGCAAAGAAGCCCTATACGATCGTCATCCCGCCGCCGAACATCACCGGCCAGCTTCACATGGGCCACGCGCTGGACAACACGCTCCAGGACATCCTCATCCGCTGGAGGCGCATGCAGGGATACAGCACGCTCTGGATGCCGGGGACGGACCATGCCTCGATCGCGACGGAGGCCAGGATCGTGGAAGCGATGGCCAGGGAAGGCCGGACGAAAGAGGGCATCGGGCGCGAGGAGTTCCTGAAGAAGGCCTGGCAGTGGAAAGAGAAGTATGGCGGCAGGATCGTCGAGCAGCTCAAGCGTCTCGGCAGTTCCTGCGACTGGGAGCGCGAGCGCTTCACCATGGACGAGGGCCTGTCCGAGGCCGTGACCGAAGTTTTCATCCACCTGTATGAAAAGGGGCTGATCTACCGGGGCGAACGGATCATCAACTGGTGCCCGGTCTGCAGGACCTCGATTTCCGATGCCGAAGTCGAATTTGAGGAGACCGACGGGCATTTCTGGTACATCCTGTATCCCTTCGAAGAAGGGGAAGGCGGCCTGACGGTCGCTACGACGCGGCCCGAGACGATGTTCGGCGACACGGCCGTCGCCGTCAATCCCGAAGACGAGCGCTATTCGTCCCTCATCGGCAAAAAAGTCCGGCTTCCGCTGACGGACCGGCTCATCCCGATCATCGCCGATCCGTATGTCGACCGGGATTTCGGGACCGGCGCGGTGAAAATCACCCCGGCCCACGACCCGAACGACTTCGAGGTCGGCCTGCGGCATGGGCTCGGGATCCTGAACGTCATGAACGACGACGCGACGATGAATGCGGGCGCGGGCAGGTTTGCCGGGCTCGACCGGTACGAAGCCCGCAGGCAGGCCGTCGAAGCGCTCCGTGAGCAGGGACTGATCGTCCGGACCGAACCGCACCGGCACAATGTCGGTCATTGCTACCGCTGCATGACGACCGTCGAACCGAAGGCTTCCTATCAGTGGTTTGTCCGGATGAAGCCCCTGGCGGAGCCCGCGATCGAGGCGGTCCGCGACGGCAGAACGCAGTTCATCCCGCCGCATTTCGACAAGATCTATTTCAGTTGGATGGAAAATATCAGGGACTGGTGCATCTCCCGCCAGCTCTGGTGGGGGCACCGGATCCCTGCCTATTACTGCAGCGGATGCGGCGAAATGATGGTCGCGAAGGACCGGCCCGACCGCTGCCCGTCCTGCGGCGGCAGCGACATCCGCCAGGACCCGGACACGCTGGACACCTGGTTCAGCTCGGCGCTGTGGCCTTTCTCGACGCTCGGCTGGCCCGAACAGACCCCTGAGCTGAAGTATTTTTATCCGACCGATGTCCTCGTCACGGCATACGACATCATCTTCTTCTGGGTCGCGCGGATGATTTTTTCCGGAATCGAGCACACCGGAGAAGTGCCGTTCAAATACGTGTACATCCACGGGATCATCCGGGACGAGAACGGGCGGAAAATGTCCAAATCCCTCGGCAACGGGATCGACCCGCTCGAAGTCATCGACCGCTCCGGCGCGGACGCGCTGCGCTATTCGCTCGTCACCGGCAATTCCCCGGGGAGCGACCAGCGCTTTCTCCCGCTCAAGGTGGAGGCCGGCAGGAATTTTATCAACAAGATATGGAACGCGTTCCGCTTCGTCATGATGAATATGGATGGCGAAATGGATTTCGACGGGGCGGATCCCGCCCGCTACGCGCCGGAGGACAAGTGGATCCTGACCCGGCTCGACATCCTGATCGGAGAAGTGACGCGCAATCTCGAGGAATTCGAGCTCGGCGTGGCTCTGGCCAAGATCTACAGCTTTATCTGGGAGGAATTCTGCGACTGGTACATCGAGATGGTCAAGCCGCGGCTTTTCGACAGGCAGTGCGGCAGCAGGACCGAAGCGCTCTTTGTGCTCAACCGCGTCCTGTCCGATACGATGAAGCTGCTGCACCCGTACATGCCGTTCCTGACCGAGGAGATCTACGGGTACCTGATCGGATCGGAAGGTTCGGTCATGGTGAGCCGCTGGCCCGAACCGGACCCGTCGTCACGGTATCCCGAAGAGGCGGAACGGATGGAGTTGCTGATGGACGCGATCCGCAAGATCCGGAACATCCGCGTCGGCATGGATGTGCCGCCGTCCCGGAAGGCCGACATCATTGTCGTGACACGCGATGAGCATATCGGGCGGATCTTCTCGTCGGCGGGGGCCTTCATGGAGCGGCTCGCGGGCGCCAGGCAGGTCACCGTGCAGCCGGACCGCGGCGGCATCGCCGATTCCGCCGTCACGGCCGTCTTCAGCGGCGGCGAGCTTTTCATCCCGCTCGGCAGCCTGATCGATATCGGCAGGGAGATCGCCCGCCTCGAGGAGGAAGCGGCCAGGCTCGCGCAGGAGATCGCCAAGGCGGACGCGAAGCTTGCCAACGAGGAGTTTACATCGAAAGCTCCCGAAAAGGTCGTCAGCGGCGAAAAAGAGAAGAGGCAGAAATACATCGGGATGAAAGCAGGGGTCGAGGAGCGGATCGCGGCGCTGCGCCGGGGATGACCGCAGCGAAAGTTTATCTTTTATTAATGGATCCTTTATGGGAATGTTATCTCCGCGGCGCATAATGAAGATGCGGGCCGGCGTGCCGCATATCGGAGCCGGGACGTGCAGCATTCAGTACCATGGATATCATATCGGATGATAAAGGAGAGATTCGGATGAATAAGAAGAAAAAAATCCTGATGTCCGCCGGGATCCTTGCCGGCATCCTCCTGATCGTGTCGACCGCCTTCGCGGATTCGCTGAACAAGACCGCGTACGAGCAGCTCAAGGACACGGTCAAGCACACGGCGCAGGCCATGACCGGGACGATCACCAGCAACACCGTACGGACGACGGTCGAGATCCGGGACAACGGCGCCGTGCTTTTCACCATGACGGAAACGGCGAAGTACGACCGGACCGGCGGCTGCACGGAGACGTCCGGCCTGACGCAGGTTGCCGGGCAGGATGCCGTGAAGACCTACAGCTACAGCGACGGCAGCGGCACGATCAGCTATGACGCTTCCTCCGACACATATTATGTTTCCGAATACTCCGGGTATGCGCCCGGTTATGACAGCATGGGCGACAACCCCTTCGAATCGGAACAGGCGGCGGATCTGGAGAAGATTTTCGACGCGCTGGTGGGCAACCTGCAGAATTATGTGGTGCTGAAGGTCAATCCGGACGGCAGCCGCGAATTCTCGGGATCCCTGACCGATGCGCAGATCCCCGCGCTGATCAATGCGATCGTTTCCTTTGCGGGCAAGCAGGTATTCTCACAGTATTCTTATGCCGCTCAGCCTGTCGAGATCGGGACCATACAGGACCCCCGTTCCGCAGCGGACAGTATGCTTCCGGCACTCAGCGGGGATATCGCCATCAAGAGCATCAGCGGGAAGGCTTCCGTCGATGCGGACGGACTTATGACGGAGATCTCCGCCGGCGGCGTCATCACCGGTGTGGACAAGGACGGCGCCGTCCATGACCTTTCGGCAGAAGTGCTCGTGCGGATGCAGGACATCGGAACCACGGCGGTGACGAAGCCGGACCTGACAGGCGAGAACGTGGTGATGAACAAGGATGTGTATGTCGATCCTGACGCCCTGTCCCCGAAGTTTGCCGGTACTTACCGGAATGACATCATCACCGAAACCCCCGAAGCTTTCGTGAAGATCGGCGAAAGGGTCCTGGTGATCCGTGAAATCGCGGACGGGAGAGTGCGCGGAAGCTACGAAGAGACTTATCTGCCCGGATACGAGGATCGTCTGAATGACTGCAGTTCGTTCGAATTCGACGTCCCTTCGTCCGATCCTTACAGTGTCATGCTGCAGTTTACCGACAAGGCCGGCATACAGCGTTCGGGAAGCATCTACTTCGACACCAATTCCTATACGGTCCAGATGTATCTGGACAATGAAACGATGCAGAAAAATGCAGTATTCAACAGAGTGTTCGATTGACGGGAGATCCTCCGTCCCGTCCCGCCATGGCGGCTTCGCAGCCGCCGGAGCCCCTTGTTCATTCAGGAAGCTTCCCGCTTCCTGAATGAACTTTATCCGGGGGCACGACAGTCCGCGCAATACCGGCACCAGGGAGAATGAACATGGACAGACCCATAGCGCTCGAGATCATCGATCTGACCAAACTGTATCCGAACAAGCGAGGGATCCGGAACATCAGCCTCGAGATATTCGAGGGGGATATTTTCGGATTCCTGGGCCCCAACGGGGCCGGCAAGACGACCGCGATGAAGATCATGGCCGGGATGATGCGGCCGGACAGCGGCGACGTCCGGGTCTTCGGCAAAAGCATCACCGCATCGTTCGAAGAAGCGATGCGGGATGTCGGCTGCATCATCGAAACGGCGGATTCCTATCCGTACCTGACCGCGTACCAGAACCTGAGGCTGGCGGCCCGGTATTACGATCAGGCCGGCGACGCGCGGATCCGCGAGGTGCTGGAGATCACGGGGATCCTTAAGTACAAGGATGAGAAGGCCGGCAATTTCTCCCTCGGGATGAAGCAGCGGCTCGGCATCGCCTGCGCGATCCTGTCCCGGCCCAGGCTCGTGGTGCTGGACGAACCGCTCAACGGAATGGATGTCGAGGGAATGGTCGAGATGCGCAACCTGATCAAGAGGCTTGCAGCGGAAGAGCGCACGACCTTTTTCATTTCAAGCCACCTGATCCATGACGTGGAGCTGACCTGCGACAGGATCGGGATCATCTTCGAAGGACGTCTCCTCAATGTGGACACGACCGCGAACATCGTGAGCAGCTACGCGTCTCTCGAAAACTACTTCATGAGCGAGGTGGACCGATATGGAAAACTTTAAGGCATCCTTCTTCAATGAAGTCGAGAAGATGTACCGGAAGAAAAAAGCGGTGATCATCCTGATCCTATCGGTCCTCATCATCGCGTTCGTCCAGCTGATCTCCACCGCGGTCCGGAGCGGATTCGGGATCCTCTGGAACACCTCCTCCGTTTTTCCGGTCACCGTTCTGTCCGCGTTCTCATCCACGATCCTTCCGCTGTTCACGGCGCTTGCGGTGATCGACGCGTTCACCGGCGAGTTTTCCCACAACACGATGAAAATCGCGGTGACCCGGCCGGTCTCCCGGTTCAAGATCTATATCTCCAAGCTGGCGGCCGCTGCTTTTTTTGTACTGGCCAACCTCCTGATCGTCATGATCCTTTCGACAGCCGCGGGGGTCATTTTCAACGCGGATTCCATGAGCTTCCTCGGGCTTGTGAGGATTTTCCTTTCCTATATCGTCACACTCTTCCCGATCATGGCATTCGCCGCCGTCATCGCGTTTTTGGCCAATGTGTTCCGCAGCAGCGCAGTCGTGTTTTTCATCTCCATCCTGCTGTTCATCGCATTCAATATCCTGGCGGTCGTATTTCCGACCTTCTCGGGCCTGTTCATCACCTCGACGATCGACTGGTACAAGCTCTGGATCGCGGACACGCTGCCTATGGGCAGGATCGCCAGCCGGTTCGCGCTGATGGCAGGCTACATCCTGCTGTTCGTGACCGCGGGGTATTACCGTTTTGACAAAAGGGACCTGTGATCCGCAGGGAAAGCCGGGGCACCGATGAGCCTGAGGAAGCGACTGATCATCAGCAACACATCCATCGTGATCCTTCCCCTGATCATCACGATCCTGGCGGGCTTTCTCTTCGTGGGGATCGGCAACCGGATCGGCGGCCTGGACACGGGATTCGCGAATTTTAGAAAAGTCGCCGCCATACGGTATGATATTTACGCTGCTGCCGAGACCATCTGGAATGAGACTCCGTCAAACCTTGCCAGGGCTGAATTCGCCCAGTACCTTTCCGCCCGCCTCGAAGATGCCGACGCGTCCGTGATCCTGCTGACGGACCGGACCACCGCTTATTCCGATCTCCCGCTCACCGACATCGACACCGGCAGGCTCCTGGAGCTGAAGACCGGCGTGACAGGCTACGGAAGCCTGCGGATCGGCAGCGTCGGCTACATGGTCAGCCCCTATGCATTCGACATCAGCGAAGGATCGCAGGGCCGCTTGTTCATCCTGATCCCCGTCGACAGAGAAACGAATGCAGCCGGGATTTTCATCCTTGCCATGGCCTTGACGTTCCTGATCACGTTTCTCACGACCAATGTGATCCATTCCGGAAAACTGTCCCGGAGCATCGTGAAGCCGCTCGAACGCCTGCAGCGCGCGGTCGGGGAGATCAGCCGCGGCAACCTGCAATATCCGGTCGTCGAGGAAGGGGATGAGGAGATCCGCGACGTGCTCCGGGCGCTCGAGCAGATGAGGCTGAAGCTGGATGAATCGGTGCATCTGCAGCTCAAATACGATTACAACCGCAAATTTCTGATCACGAGCTTTTCCCACGATCTCAAGACGCCCAT
>CAZDPQ010000028.1:0-25342 GCA_964507305.1 uncultured Oscillospiraceae bacterium | reverse complement strand
TGTACACCAATTGCGGAGAAAAAGAGCCGGGCGGGCTTGAGAGGCAGACGGGTTGCTGACGCCCGCAGATGGGCTGATGATAGTCGGCTTGCCTACCTGCGGCGGCGTCCGGCGCCGAAGTGCATGATCCGGCTCTTGACGGGCGCGGGCGGCGGTTCGGGGGAAAGCATCGTGGAGGGGAACGGATTGTCCGCCGCTACGGGGATCCGCTGGCCGCATTTGCGCTCGATGGCGGTGAGCAGCAGCTTTTCGTCGAAGTCGCAGAAGGAGATGGCGATGCCGCCGCGTCCCGCGCGGCCGGTGCGCCCGATGCGGTGGATGTACGATTCGGCATCCTCCGGTAAATCGAAATTGATCACGTGCGAAAGCTCGTTGATGTCCAGGCCGCGGGCAGCGATGTCGGTCGCCACCAGCACGCGGGTCCGGCGATTCTTGAAGTTGCCGAGCGCCGCCTGGCGCGCGCTCTGGGACTTGTCGCCGTGGATGGCCTGGGCGTTGATGCCGCTGCGGCAGAGCTCCTTGACGACGCGTTCGGCGCCGTGGCGGGTCCGCGCGAAAACGAGGGCCGACTCGATGCCGGGGTCGTTGAGCAGGTGGACCAGCAGACGGCGCTTGTTGATCTTGTCGACCAGGTAAACCTTCTGCTCTATGGCTTCGACGGTCGTAAACTCAGGGGTGACGGCCACTGCGACGGGGTCCCGAAGGACCATGTCGGCCACCGCGAGGATGCTCGAGGGAAGGGTGGCGGAAAAGAATAGGGTCTGACGATCGGTCGGGGTCTTCGATATGATGCGCTTGACATCGTGAATGAATCCCATGTCCAGCATCCGGTCGGCCTCGTCCAGGACCAGGATCTCGATGTCCGCGAGGCTGATCAGCCGCTGGCCCATCAGGTCGTACAGACGGCCCGGCGTGGCGACCAGGATGTCCGCGCCCCTGCGCAGGGCGTCTTCCTGGGATTTCTGCGAAACGCCGCCGTACACGACGCAGGTCCGCAGGCCCGTGTATTTGCCATATGCGGTAAAACTGTCGCTGACCTGCACGGCAAGCTCTCTCGTCGGAGTCAGGATGAGCGACCGGATCCTGCGCTCCCTGCTCCGGTCCGCCTGTCCGCGGGCGCTGAGCAGCTGGAGGATCGGCACGGCAAACGCGGCGGTCTTCCCCGTTCCGGTCTGCGCGCTCCCTAAAATGTCCCGTCCTTCAAGGGCCGGCGGGATGGCCTGTACCTGGATATCCGTGGGGGTGGTGTATCCTTCGTCCGCCAGGGCTCTGAGGATCGGCGGAATGATCTTAAGTTCTTCAAACGTCATTGCGTCATTATACCATAAAAAACCTTTCCGTCAAATTTTCTCTCCCTTAGCGCTTAACGCAACACTTTCTCCCGCATTAAGCGCTTCGCTTAACGTCGCACTTTCTCCCACGTTTTAGCGCAGCGCTAAGCGCTGCGCTAAGCGCTGCGTTAGCGCTGCGCATGCGCTGCGCCCTCTTCCGCGTTTAGCGCTGCGTTCCCGGCGACCCGGTAGCGGAACGCCCGGCCCTCTTTCCCCGTGCGCTCGAGGCACCCGACGGCGCACAGGATGTTGACAGCCCGCCCGGCATTTCCCGCGCTCAGCCCCGACGCCGCCTTGTAATCCTTCGCCGTGAAAAGCCCGGGCAGTCCCTCCGGCAGGAGCCGGGCATAATCCGCGGGCCCGCCGACCGTGACCTCGTCGACGATGTCCATCGGGATCCGCTCGTAGCGCGACGAGCCCTTTTTCCGGTCGTCGCTCCAGCCGTCGAGGTTTTTGTATTCGTGGATGTCGAGCATCACGATGCGCAGCCGCAGGTTGGGGTGGACCAGCAGCGGCTTGATCCGGTACAGCTCGAAAAATGCCTGGCCGGGGGTCCCTTTCCGGGGGCTCAGGCGTCCCCCGGTGATTTCGCCGGTGCCGGCATCGATCCAGAAGACGCGCTTGACCGCCGCGACGGGGTAGACCAGTGTGACGCATGTGAATGCGAGGAACGCCTCGAGCTTTTTCCGCAGTTTGTTGAAGTCGCGGGTCTGGATCTCGGTGATGCCGTCGTCGTTGAAAATGTCCGCGACGAATCCGCCGATCCGGATCTCGTGACGGCTTTCGTCCGGCTCGGCATACCGCTTGAGCACCGCGTGCAGGGTCTTTTCCCCGAGCGTCCCGATGCCCGCCGCGCCCCGCCCGTTCCGCGCGGTCTCCTCGCACAGCGCCCGGAACCGCGCCCGGTCGTTTCCGTCAATCATGGCCCGCACCGACGTCCGGCTTTCCCGCACCGGCCTGCTGTTGCCGCCGCTTCCGCCGGCCGATGAGGATCCACGGCAGGTACAGGATCGTCAGGATGAGGAAGATCAGGATGGCTTCGGGAAACATGTAGCCCGGGTTGCCGAACCAGACTTCGAACGCCTGCAGGGGCGTGTCTTTCGGGACGTAGCAGATGAACATGTAATTGGTGTCGAACGCGATGTCCCCGATCGCGGCGATGCAGATCAGGAACAGCAGCAGAAGCAGGCATCGCGGCAGCCGCCGCCAGTCGGGGCGGAACCCGTCCCCCCACACGATCAGGACCGGGACCATGACCAGGATCGTGTGCATCACGGCGGACTGCAGGTACTGGAATGACAGTAAGGGGTAGTACCATCCGGGTGTGATGAGCGCGGATAGCGCGGCCGGCATGCTCAGGGCGTAGGAAAATTCTTTGAAAAGCGTGTCTTTTTTCGCGTACACGGCGATCAGTTCGATGAAGATCGACATGCTGCACAGGTGCAGCGGAAGCGTGTCGCG
Source organism: uncultured Oscillospiraceae bacterium (assembly GCA_964507305.1). Lineage (GTDB taxonomy): Bacteria > Bacillota > Clostridia > Saccharofermentanales > UBA5734 > JAQVYV01. The sequence continues at coordinate 22,550 of CAZDPQ010000028.1, read as the reverse complement.
GAAGGAATAATGGCCGGTGATCAGTTTCCAGATCCATGTGGAGACTTCGCTGGCCAGGACAAAGAGCACGAGCGCGCGTTTGACGCGCTCTCTGGCGGCGGGACCGATCCTGCGGTAGAGGAAAAGCACCGCGAGGATCAGGAGGATCGCGGTGGTCGCCCACGCGATGTGGACGGGGCTGAAGTTCGGCGTGTCGAATTCGGAAGGGATATCCGAGCCGTCGGCCCAGAAGTACTGCAGCATCCGTGCCGCCCCCTTTCAGCCCTGCGTTATTTGTGAACGATCGTGTTGCGGATTTCCTCGAGGATCTCGATCTGCATCTCCTGGATCTCCATCATCTTGGACCACTGGTCCAGCAGGAGGTGGTCCACTTTTTCATGGAGCGTCCGGATCTCGATCTCCGATTTGAGGTTGACCTTGTAATCATTTTCCGACCTCAGCCGGTCTTTTTTCTCCTGGCGGTTCTGGCTCATCATGATGATCGGCGCCTGGATCGCGGCGATGCAGGACAGGATCAGGTTCATCAAAATGAACGGGTACGGGTCGAATGGTTTCGCGGCCAGGATGGCGGTGTTGAGCACGATCCAGAGCATCAGGATGATGAAAAAGGAAATGATGAATTTCCAGCTGCCCCCGAACAGCGCGACCTTGTCCGAAACCCGGTCGCCGAGCCGCAGGTTTTCCTTGATCGAATCGTTGATGTTGGCCGTTACGATCTCGTTCTCGTTGATGCTCTTGAGCACATCCTGCTCCAGATTCCGGATATTCCCGCTCTCCTCCTCGATCAGCGAAGCGATATACCGGTCTCTGTATTTAATATAATCATCCCTGCAGATCCGGCTTTCGTCCGTCCACTCCGGCCGGTCCTTCCGGATCAGCTCCTCGATCTCATGCCGGATCCCGCTGCCGGAGATCATCGCATCCTCCGCAAACTCTCTGCCGCACACATCACAATTCGCCATACCCCGACTCCTCTCTTTCTTGCCGCATTCCCGTCTATCTTGCCGGCCGCCCATCTGTCCGACCGTCATTTCACGTGCACGCCCGTCATTTCCCGTGCCAGACCGCCAGGACCTTCCCGTCCTCTTTCCTCATGATGATGTTCGGGACACCGCCTTTCGAATACCCGGGCAGCCGCCCGGTCACCATCCAAAGCCCCGCCGTGCTGTCAAAATACACCCGGCAACTTGTATTTTCCCTGACAACGTCATCCCCATAAACCTCGTCCCAAACCTCCTCCGCCCGTTCCCGGGCCTCGGCCGCGTCGCCGACGGGCCCAACCGTCCGGTCAGACGGAAAATCCGTGATATACCGCTGGTAATCCTCGACACGGAAAGTCCCCGTGCCATGGCTGCGGAACCATCCGGCCGCGGTCCCCCCCGCGGCAAGCCCGGCTGCCAGCAACGCTGCGGCGCAAAGAACCAAGGTTTTCCTCTTCATTTCTTCCTCCCGGGATGATCCGGGTCGAACGGGATGTCGTCGAACAGGACGATATCCGATCCTTCCGAGGGATCGTATTTCCGCAGCGTCCCCAGCGGCGTAGCCAGATAATTGATAAAAGAGTTTTTATCCTGGGGTGAAAAATCGTCGTTTTCGTACCCGGCGCTGTACGCTCCGTGGGTATGGGCTTCCGCGATCTTTTTTCGGAAAAACGGCGCGAACGGGATCATCAGCGAATGCCTCTCCCCCCTGCGGATCTTCGTGTACGAATACCGGTAAACCGTTTCCGTCGCTGCCGCCTCGCCCTTCCATGTCCACCACAGAAACCGCCGCGTGACGTTCCGGATCTCCCGCACCTTGGTGCGCACCTCGAAAATCACCGTCGCGTATTCCAGATCCTCCCGGATCGACAGTGCATTGTAGCACAGTGCAAAGTCCCGCGCCGCCTCATCCGGCGTATCAAACAGCGCTCCAGGCCCCTGCCCCTCTTCGCTCGGCGATCCGTCCGTTTCCCCGCTCGCGCTGCTGTACGACGCATCTCCGTCCGTTCCGCTTTCCGAAACGCCCCGGCTTGTCTCCGCATCCGATCGCGGTGCCGCGCGGTTCTCAAAAACACATCCGTCCCCCAAGACCAGGCAGACCGCCAGAGCCAACGAGACAATCCATGCGATTTTCGACACCCGATGTGCCATTTCCTGTGTTTTGCGCCTCATCCCGGCGCGGGGGACCGATCCCCCTCCTTGCGCTTCCGCCGGGAACCCTTTCTGATAGACTTATTGTACGGCAGAACGGCGCGATTTTCCATAGCCGGGACGTCCGGCCGGCCGATCGGATGGCCGGATGTTGCGCGGTTACGGTGAATTGTGTCTGTCCGCGTGATGACAGATTGTGTCCGTCTGCTTGATGTCTCTGAAAGTCCAAACGATCGGTTACGGCTAACTGTGTTAGCTGTAACCTATGGAAATTCCGCACAAGATGAAGAAAGGGGTATGTTATCAGTAACATATGGTAGTCGTAACATAGGTAAATCGGTTTTTCATCGTATAGGGCTGCGGAAACAACAATTTCCACTATCCGTATGATCAGGGTGCAGCGCTTTGTTATGACACGACGACCACTTTGATCGATTCGTCGCTCATCTGCATCCGGATCGCTTCTTCGGCCCGGTCGAACGGGAAGCGGTGGGTGATGAGCGGGGCGGTCTGGATCCTGCCGGCGCGAAGGAGGTTCGCGGCGCGGAGGTGGGTGTTGGGGTTGACGAAGGATCCGCGGATCGTGAGCTCTTTCCGGAAAAGATCCTGCAGTTGGAGCTCGTGGATCTGTCCGGGGCTCGGAACGCTGAACAGGAGGACGGTCGCGCCGCGGCCTGCAGCGGCGATCGCCTGGGAGATCGCAGCGGGTTTTCCGACGCATTCGATCACCACATCGGCGCCGTCCGTGCCGAAAAATGCCCGCACCTGCGTGTCGAGCGGCGACCGGACGGGGTCGGCCGCCAGATCGGCACCGAGCCGGAGCGCGACCTCGCGGCGCATCGCGACCGGCTCGCTCAGCACGATTTTCGCCGCGCCCGACAGCCTGGCGAGCTGGACCATGAGCAGCCCGATCGTGCCGCCCCCGACCACGCACACATTGTCGCCCGGCCGGATCCCCGCGCGGTCGATCCCGTGCAGGCAGCACGCCAGCGGCTCCGTCAGCGCCCCGGCCTCGAAGCTCACGTCCGGACCGAGAGGGATGCATTGGGCTTCCGGCACGATGCTGTATTCGGCGAAACCGCCGTTGAAATTGACGCCGATCCCCGTCATTTCGGGGCACATCTGCTTTTTGCCGTTCAGGCAATGATCACATTTTCCGCAATAATGGTTCGGGTCGACCGTGATCCGGTCGCCGGCCTTCACGGCGGTCACCGCGGATCCGACCGCGGCGACTTCGCCGGAAAACTCATGGCCGAGGACGACCGGCGGATGCACGTCGGTCGCCCCCTGTTCGCCCAGGTAAATGTGCACGTCGGTCCCGCACACGCCGCAGACGCGGTTGCGGACTAGGACTTCGCGGGGTCCGGGAGGTGCAAATTCCATCTCTCTCGTTTCGAATTTCCGATCGCCCAGAAAAAATGTGCCTCTCATGGATTCCCTTTCTGCGTGACATCACCTTCGATGCAGTCGCAGGTGATGGCTCCGGTGCAGACCACATCGCCGGAAATGGTATCGCACCGGATCGAACCGCCCGCGTCGGCGTCGCCGCCGATATCGTCGCACTGGATGTCGCAGCCGGCCGTCGCGTTGCCGCCGATCTCGTCACAATGGATGTCACAGCCGGCTGTCGCGTCGCCGCCGATCTCGTCGCACTGGATATTCACGCCGGCCTTCGCGTCGCCCTGGATCGTGTCGCACGAAATCGACAGCCGGCTCTCGACATCCCTGACCTCGCCCGTCAGGCGGATCTCCAGGTTTTCGAACGCGCCGTCAAAGGAATCGACGATGTTCCGGCCGCGGAAAACGGCGATCCGCACCGTATCGTCGTCCCCCCATGGAAGGCACGATTCTGTTTGCGTGTTCCCGCCGCTCCGGGCCTGGGCGTTTCCGTCGTTTTCCGTCTGCGCCTCCCTGGCCGGCGCCGCCTGCCGCCCGGCGATGCCGAACAGCTCGTCCACCGAAACCTCGAAGATCCCCGCGATTTCCGGCAGGAGGGTGATGTCCGGGCACGAAACGCCGTTCTCCCACTTCGACACCGCCTGGAACGTGATGCCCAACTTCGCCGCCAGGGCGTCCTGCGTCATGCCGCGGCTCTTCCGCAGCTCCGTGATCTTCTCGCATAGCATTTTGCTGTAATCCGTAGAATTCATGGTTTCCACCGCCTTTCCGGAATCAGTGTGCCACTTCCGCCGGATCCGTGAAATAACGTCATGATTGAATCCCCTTGATTATACCTCAACCATCGGTTGAATGTACACAAAAACAGGGGATATCCTTCGATATCCCCCGAAAATCTGCAATAAACGATACGAAAAACGCAAACGCTAACGGATGCACCGCCATAATCAGCGCATACGCTGATCAATAGGTTGGATACAATCAGCGATTACGCTTTGCACGGGTCTGCTCGAACGCCCGCCGGGAATGCCCGTCAGAAGGAACCGCCCGTCCGCCGGAAGGAACCGGCCGGACTCAGGCCTCGCCCTCCCACTTTTTCACCAGGGCTTCCATTTCCTCGTGGACGCCCTCGCCGAGGATGTTTTTCTCGTAATCCTCGAATTTCCGGAAGATCTCGTCCTGCTTGTCCGCGTCGAAAGAATGATCGGCCTCCGGAAAAATGGTGTTCGTTTCCTTCTTCATGTGGCTGACCAGAAGATCGCGGTACAATGACGCATGCTTGTTCAATTTTTCCAGGTCCCGCCCTTCGAGCGCTTCGCTGATGAAAACGATGTATTCCCGGCTCTGCGCGTGCTCCCGGCGCATCTGCCCGACCGGGCCGCCCTCGTCCGGCACGCCGTATTTCACCAGTTCCTTGAAAAGGAAATTCTCCTCTTTGACGTGGTGGCATTTATCGACAAAAATCTTCAGGAAATGCAGATATTCGCCGCATGTCTTCCACCGCGCCTCTTCGTCTCTTTTCCGCGATAAAAGGAGTTTGTCCATGATCTTGAGGACGTGCAAGATGGTGTCGTGTTCTTTCTTCAGGTCCTGCGTAACCTTTCCCATAACCAATCCCTCTCTCTTTCGATATTTTGCTGCCGCTGCCGTTACAAAATACTTCCAGTTTCTACAGGTCTCGATCGAAAAATGTCCGCTTTCGTAAAGAAATCGATCCTATCTCTATTATACAGGAAAATCGTCCGCACGGATCATTTCATCCGGGCCAGCCGCGCACCGTATTCGATCGCGTGGATCAGGCTCTGCTCCGTAGCCGTGCCTTTGCCGGCTTTGCCGAACGCCGTCCCGTGATCCACCGAGCTCCGGATGATCGGAAGACCGAGCGTGATATTGACGCCGCTGATGGAATCCCACCCTTTCTTTTCTTCATTCCAGGTGAATCCAAGCACCTTCAGCGGAATATGTCCCTGGTCATGATACATGGCGACCACGATGTCATACTGGCCGCCGGCAGCCTTGGAATACAGCGTATCGGGCGGAATGGGCCCCGTAACGTTTATTCCGAGCTTCACGGCTTCCTCGACGGCAGGCGCGATCTCGTTGATTTCCTCATCGCCGAACATGCCGTTTTCGCCCGCGTGCGGATTCAGGCCGGCCACGCCGATTTTCGGCTGCGGGATCCCCAGCTTCCGGCAGGCCTCGTCAGCCAGCCGGATCACTTTCAAGACCCGGTCCTTTTTCACCAGATCGCAGGCCTGCCGCAGCGAGACATGGGTCGACACGTGCACGACCCGCAGATTGCCCTCGACCAGCATCATGGAATAATCCTTGGTGCCGGTAAAGTGCGCGTAGATTTCCGTATGTCCCGAGTAATGGAAACCCGCCATATTCAGCGCTTCCTTGTTGATGGGGCCCGTGATCGTGGCATCGATATCGCCGGCCATGGCAAGCTCGATGACCTTCTTCACCGCTTCGAAGGCGGCGCGGCCGCACATGGCGGAAACCTTCCCGTGCACCAGCTTCGAAACGTCGACGTCATGCAGATCGATGACATCGATCACTCCATAGTGAAACATCGCTTCGTCCGCTTTCTCAATCGGATGGATCGTAAAATCCAGCTTCGCGATGTCCAATGCCTGTTTCATGACGCCGGCATCGCCTACGACGAGCGGCCGGCAGATCTCATACACTTCAGGATGCGCCATGGATTTCACCGCGATTTCCGGGCCGATCCCTGCCGGGTCCCCCATGGTGATTCCCAAAATCGGTTTCTGATTCATAAAACTAATCCTCCTTCTGCTTGCTGCCGGATCCGTTTTCGATATACCAGACGATCCTGTCGATCAGGTCTTCGCCGCCGAAACCGCCGGCCTTGGTGATCAGGTGCATCCCGTATTTCGAACTCACGGTTCTCGACAGGGCAACACCCGGTACGATATTGCACAGCGGCTCGAGCCTCTCGACCGCAAGGGCATTCAGGATGCCGATCGCCGTATCGCCGCCGAAAACCGCAAGCGTGGATACCCCGCTTTGATCGATCACGTTTTTCACGACATGGCCCAGCCGCGCTGCCAGCTCCAGCGGGTCCCTTTCCCCGGATCCGGCCATCTGCCGGCGCAGAGAGCATATTTCAAGGATGACGCTCCTGCCCGCTTTGAGAAGGGCAGCCGCGTCGTCGCAGGATTGCCGGACCGCCGGCCGTGCGGGATCGTCGCGGCCCGCCACCTCTTCCGGATCCAGACGGATCCGGGGATAGCCCATGCGTTCGGCATATCCGATCTGCCGGAGAGAAACCTCGTGGAGGCTGCCGCACACGATCAGCATCGGCATGTTCACGCGGAGAGGCTCGATCGCGCGTTTCGCGAAAACCGGCATGCCCGCCAGGAATTCCGCAAATCCGGCGCTTCCCGCAGACACCCGGATGCGGTCCTGCCGGATCAGATGTTCGCCGATGCGATGGATATCCGCATCGCTTTCCGCATCGAAAAGGAATATCGTCCCGCCGGTCTTGCCGGTCCCGCCGGTCCCGCCGGTCTCGCCGGTCCTGCCGGTCGCGCCGGGAGGCAGATCGTCGGGATTCCCGACCGGGTGCACCGGAATGTCGGTCTGGGCCGCAAGGATATCGGCAATGTCGCCTGTGCCGACCGGGTTCAGCGGATCCTGCGCGAATCCTGTCTCGCCGAGCGGGATCCCGTTGACGTACAGCCGGCCGTCCCGTACCGTCCGCCCCATTTCGGGGAAAGCCGGGACCAGCATCAGTTCGGCCGTGCGGCAGGCGCGGAGCAGCGCGCCGAGTTCTGCCCCGGCATTTCCCCGCAGCGTGGAATCGATTTTCTTGTAAAAATATCCGGCTCCGCAGCGGCGGCCGTATCCCGCTGCGGTCCGCACCCGTTCCGCAGCCTCCCCGGGCTGCAGGTGACGGCTTTCCGTATTGACGACCCAGACCTCGCAGCCCGCGGGTCCGGCCGGCAAGGCCTTCATATCCGCGGTGACGGCGGCCGTTATGCCCTTGTTCGCGAATGGTACCGCGGTATCCAGTGCACCGGTCAAGTCATCGGCTATGACAATCAACTTGACCATGGTCGTATCATTCCGCCATTCTGATGTTTTTGAATTTCGTGACCTGCTCTTTGATCGCGCGCTCGACCGGCAGGCGTTCCATGCTGGATGCGCCGTAAAACCCGTTGATCCCCGGCATCCGCTTCATGGCCCGGGCGACATTTTCGGGCTCGTCGAACGGGCCGCCGTGGCATATGACGAGAATGTCTTTCCGGATCTCGCGGGCCGCCTCGGCGATCCGCATGGTGATGTCCACAGCCTGATCCATGGAAGAAGCATCGGACGCGCCGATCATGCCGCCGGTCGTCAGGCCGCAATGGGCGACCAGGATGTCGGCGCCGGCCTCCGCCATCAGCCTGGCTTCATCCGGAGCAAAAGCGTACGGCGTGGTCAGCAGATCCATCTCATGAGCCAGCCGGATCATTTCGACTTCTTTCCCGTAACCCAGCCCGGAAGCTTCCATGTTTTTCCGCATCCGCCCCTCGAACTCGGCCGCAGTCGGGAAATTCTGCACGCCGGAAAAGCCCAGTTCCTTGATCTGTTTGAGGAAAAGGGGCATCCTGCGGAAGGGGTCCGTCGCGTTCACGCCTGCCAGCACCGGGGTATGATCGACCACCGGCAGCACTTCCTCCGCCATGTCCAGCACGATCTGGTTGGCGTCTCCATAGGCGAACAGCCCGGAGGTCGAAACGCGTCCCGCCATGCGATAGCGTCCGGTGTTGTAGATGATGATCAGATCGATCCCGCCGGCCTCCTCGCACTTCGCGGACAGTCCCGTGCCGGCGCCTCCGCCGATGATCGGGATGCCGGCCCTGGCCTGCGCGTAGAATTTCTTCAATATTTCTTTCCGTGGTATGCTCATGCTCTCTCTCCTCGCAAACTTGTCTTTTCCACGTCCGGCCGGCCGGATTGCTTCAGCATCCGAAGCAGCGATACGGCCAGAGTCTCTGAAAATACGGGATCATTGACGTTATGGTCCATCATGATCAGCGGGATATCCGCGCGCAGCCTGCTCTTCAAGGCATTCGCGAAGGCGATGTCCGCTTCCGGCCACCAGAACGGCTTCCCCGGAGCGTCCACTTCGGAGAACCCCTTCATCGGCACGAAAACGGCCGCGGGCCCGCGCGATGCGTTGAGCTTTTCGGCGAAGATTTCCCCCATCCTGGCATTCTCTTCCGGCGTCGTGCGCATCAGTGTCACATTGGGGTTCCACGAATGGAAAAGCCGGTCCTTGTATTTAGCGGGAATGGTCGACGGGCCGAAGAAATTGCACATGTCGATGCAGGCCGGTGTGACGACCTGCGGGATCCCGGTTCCGGCTGCCGCCTCCAGGCGGGCCGGGCCGGCGCTGTGCACGCCGCCGCACAGCTCGTCCGCCCATTCGGACGTGGTGATGTCGAGCACCCCGGCGAAATAGCCCTGGTCGATCAGCATTTCCATGGTCTTTCCGCCGATCCCGGTCGCGGAAAAAGTCAGCACCTCGTATCCGGCGGATTCGAGGATCTTCCGGGCATGATCGACCGCCCGCGTCGTATTGCCGAACATCGAGGCGGCAATCAGCGGCTTGTTTTCCGCTGTCTTTTCCACTTCGGCGGTGACCATGCCGCATATCGCTCCGGCTGCATGGGTGTAGATCGTCCGGCTGATCCGGTTCAGTCCGGACACATCGACGATCGAGGGCATCATGACGATGTCCGTCGTGCCGACATGCGGGCTGGTGTCGCTGGAAGCGACCGTAGAGACCATCAGCTTGGGCACGCCGACCGGCAAGGCCCGCATGGCGCTGCAGCCCATGGCCGTACCGCCGCCGCCGCCCATGGAAATGACCCCGTCGAATTTCCCTTCATCATAGAGCTGCCGGATGACGATGGCAATGCCCCGGGTCATGGCGCTGACCGCCTGGCCCCTCTCGAGGCGCGCCAGTTCCGGTATGGTAGTCCCGACGGCCGCGGCTGCGGTCCCGGCATCGACATCCGGCGGAAACGCCGGCTCCCCCAGAATGCCGGTATCGATCATCAGGGTGCGGCAGCCGCGTTTTTCGATTTCTCTTTTTAAAAAGGCGAACTCTTCCCCTTTTGTATCCAGGGTGCCGATGATCGCGACCGTTTTACCCATCATACCGCCTTACAAAGCCTCTCCGAGAGCCGCAATGTCCCTGCTCATGCGCGACATGTCGCCGCCTGAAAGCTCCAGGCTGCCGGCGGCGGCATTTTCGACGGCCTGGCCGGGGCGGCGGGCTCCGCACAATACATGGGAGATCCCCTTCTGATGGAATGTCCAGGCGATGACCAGCTGGGAGAGACTGCATGCATATTTTTTCGTCAGATCGCTCCAGCCGTCCAGCATGTCAAGGACCCTCCTGCGGTTCTCCAGTTTGTACCAGACGTTTCCGCTCCGGAATTCATCTTCATCCAGCTTCCTGTCCATCCCGATCTTGCCTGTCAGGAGGCCGTGCTCAAGGGGCGAATAGGCGAGGATGCTCATGTTGTGTTTCATGCAGAACGGCAGAATATCGGCTTCAATGTTCCGGTAGAGCATGCTGTAATGAGGCTGGTTCGCATCGATCCTGCCTGTCTTGAGATATTCCTCCATCTGGCCGACATCGGCATTGGACACGGCGATGCTGCGGATTTTCCCTTCCTCCTTCAGCTTCAGCAGGCACTCCATCGTGTCGGCGATCGGCGTCTTGTCCGGTTCCATGGCCTGCCAGTGGGTATGGTAGATATCGATATAGTCCGTCTGCAGTCGTTTCAGGCTGATTTCGATTTCCTCCCGGATGGTCTCGGGCCGCAGACATCGGGTGACCTTTTTCCCTTCCAGTTCAAAGAAAAAGGACCCTCTGCCGTCATTCCACCAAAGGCCGCATTTGGTCGAAAGAATGACGTTTTCCCGTCTTCCGGCCAGCGCCTTGCCGACGATCTCCTCGCTGCGTCCCCAGCCATACAGCGGGGCCGTATCCACCAGATCGATCCCTGCATCCAGTGCGGCATGGATCGTCCGGATGGACTCCTTGTCGTCTGTCTCACCCCACCAGCTGCCTCCGCCGATCGTCCATGTTCCCAGTCCGATCGCGGATGCCCTGATGCCCGAATTTCCGATTTCTCTGTACAGCATAAATAACCCGCCGGGCATACCGGCCCGACTCTCTCCTTTTCATCCATTGATGATCCCGTAAAGGGATCGTTCGGCATCCTGCGCGTGGCCGCGCGATGCATCCTGCCCCTCGCGGAACCGCCTGCCCCGCCTGTCGTCGTTACCTTCCCGCTTCGTCGAGCCTCTTGACCAGCTCGGCCGGCAGCGGTCCTTTCAGGACAGCTTCCATATTCTGCTCCACCTGCTGCACGTTCTGCGCACCGGTGGCAACGCACGAGATGTCGGGATCGCTGATCAGATACCGGAGGCTCAGCTCGATGAGATCGATTCCGGTTTCATCCGAAATGGCGTATATGGCAAGGATCCTGCGTATCGTATCTTCATCCAGGTTTCTCGCCTTCAGTGCTTCCAGGTCGAATTTCTGCACCATCATGCCCTGGCGGAAAGGCGTTCCGACGATAATGCCGGTATCCTGCTTTTTCGCCGACGGGATCAGCCGCTTCCTGGCTTCCTGTACGACCAGGTCGTAATTGGCTGCGATGAGAAACGCGTCGAACCGTCCCGTTTCCACAAGATCCGCGACATTCGAAGCGTTGGTTCCGCCCAGGCCGATCCCCTTGATGACCCCTTCGCGCTTCAGCTTTTCGAGAAGTCTCACGACCGGCGCGTCGCCTGTCTTGAGGTCGAATCCCCAATGCGGCCAGTCCGGCTCATGGATCATGAACAGATCGATGTGGTCTTTATGCAATGAATTCAGGCTGTGCTCGACGGTGCGCATCAGCAGGTCTTCATTCTTGTAGGCTTCATCTCCCTTATTCTGGAGAATGCCCCTGTAGAGATGCCCTACCTTTGTCGCGATGTGGATTTCCTTGTCGGGGAACTCGGAAACGATCCGTCCGACCATTTCCTCGCTTTCGCCGTATCCGTACATCTGGGCGGTATCGACAAAATTGACTCCGTGGGAAAACGCATACCGCAGCACGGCGTAGGCATCCGACCTGGGGATGTTGAATTCGGCGGTAAACTGGTACGTGCCCAGCGCGAACTCCGTCACCATCAATTCCGTACGTCCGAGACGCCTCTTTTTAAATTCCTTCATACTCCCAATCCCTCCCTGATAAATTCACGGCTTTTTGTAGCGCATTCATACGGTGTCCTGTCAAGGCTGGTGCCGTTCTGCTCGACGGTGATCCACCCGGTATAACCCTTTTCTTTGATCAGGGAAAAGACGGCATGATGATCGCACAGGCCTTCCCCGACCGGGGTGGCCAGCCCTGTCACGCCGTTGAAATCCTTGAACTCGATAAACCGGACGCGATCCCAGTATTTTCTCAGAAAGAGGACCGCCCGTCCTCCGACATCCGGACAGTCCACGAAATCGCATGTCGCGTGGCCGGTATCGACCATGGCAAACACCTTCCGGGGGTCGGTGGCGGCAAGCAGCTTGTCCATATCCCCGAACGACTCTCCCGACATGCCGGAATGGTTGTGATAGACGAGATTCAGCCCGTATTCCAACGCCATTTCGCCGATGTAGTTCAAAAGCTCACCGAGAGCTTTGAAATCTCCGTCTTTTTTGCCGTATCCGCCGAGGAGCACCAGGTTTTTACAGTTGTTGTAATTCAGGAATTCAAAAATGCGCCTGTAATTGTTGAAGTTCGTATCGATCCCGAAAATATCGAAGCTGGCCAATGACAGTCCGTTGTCCTCCAGCATGCTCTTGTAGGCAGCCGGTGCATTCAGGTGTTCTTCGTAATCGAAGGAGAAACCTCCGATTCCGTCGTAACCCGATTGCTTCACTTCCTTGAGCCAGGGAAGAAAGGCTTCCCCGCGGGGATTCCCCCACAGAACACTCATTGCCGCGATTTTGATGTCTTGTGATTTTTTGCCGCTGCTATCCATTGCATTCACCCCTTCTTATTGTATAACATTTTCCGTGTTCAGTCCGATATAAATGTCTCCGATACCATCGGCCCCTCTGCCCGTAAACGTATTGTTCTGGATCGTTACGTTCTCGCAGTAATCGATATAGGCTCCGTAGTAAACATTCGAAAAACCAGCGTTCGCATTCAGGACTTTCGACCGGTCATAAATCGGTTTCGTGTAATAATTCGTGATCGTATTCCCGGTAAAGGTCAGATGATTCGTGTTGTATGCGAACAGAGCGCCGGTCCGCAGATTTTTAAAAACATTGTTCCGTATCGTAATGCTTTGTATGATATCCCTGGATTTCGGCATGGAACCGTCCGAATTGAAGGACGCTGCAAATATCATCACCGCGCCGCCGAGAATCTGCGATTCAAACGCCATATTGGTTTCTTCGATCAGGTTGTTTTCGATCGTGATCCCCGACGGATACGGCCCCTCGGACCAGAAACCGCCCCGGACAATAGTCACACCGCCGGACATGCGCCGTATGATGTTGTTTTTGAATGTGACGACCGGCCCGGTAGCCAGGAACGCGTTGCCGTGACTGTCATGGAAATAGGAATCCCTGACGATAAGCCCGGCGCCGGAGTTGCTCTGGCAGCTGAAGATATCATACTCCTTCACGGTGGCCGCCTTGCTGAGCTTGATCCGGTATACTGTCGGGACGGGGAATGACCGGACAGAAATGCCCACGATGGACACTTTGCTGCTGTAATCCAGATAACTGTCGATCACGCTCTGGTCGGTGACCGGGGTCAGCGAAGCGATCGTCACATTGGCGGCGACGGAAAAGTCCTGATAGTCGAAAATGGTTGCCGCCGCGCCTTTGTTGACGGTCACGACCAGCGGGAAAACGATCTCCAGCTCCGTCGGCGAAATCACTTTCGATACGAATCCGTTGAAGCTGTGGTAGTTCAGCAGATCATCTTCGCTGTAGGAAAATTCGCATTTTTCCATCAATGCACCTTTTGCCATATCCGTCGCATGAAAAGCATCCCCGGATGAGGCCAGAAGGCGGTCGGTCCCGGGGCGCCGGATGACGCGGATCCTGCGGAACGTATTGCCGCCGGCCCCTCCGTTTTCGCAGATGCCGAAGCCGCCGGAAGTGGCATAGATATCCACATCCTCCAGCGTAACATTTTCACTGTAATATACCATGACGCAGTGGGTCCCGCCGCCGCGGTTCGGGATCACGATTTTATCGCCCTTCTGGATATTGAGGCTCGGCTGCAAGGTCAATACGCTTGGAACATAACTGTACCGAAGGTAATACTGCCCGCCGCCCAGGGCCGTGATGGATCCGACGAATCCGTTGCTGGACGCATTGACTTTTTCCTTTGTTTTATCGTCTTTGTTATAATAGAGGACCCGCTTGTCGACCAGGCTGCTCTTCAGCCTCATATAGGTCGAGTAGTAATCCGCATCGATGGTGAAGGTGGGATTGCCGTCGGCATCGACCGACTGGACCGTCCCCTGCACGACAGAAGGGTTTTCGTAATCGGCCGTTACGCCTTTGAGCACGACATTTTTACAGTTCTGAATGGAAATGACCGGATTGCCGTCATCCGGCTGGATAAAGTGGACACCGGGTCCGCCGATGATTTCAAGGTCCTGGATGCCGTCAAGGCGGAAATATTGCGCCATGAATACACCGAAACGGTAATAGCCCGGCTTGATGTATACCTGCTTTACGCCGTTCGTGATCGCGTTCCGGATATCCTGCATCAGTCTTTTGGCCGCGACTTCCTGCTCATCTTTTTCATCCTCTGTGAAATTCATCATTTCGGCCGGCAGCCAATTGGTTCCGAACGTTGTTGCCTCACTGACATACTTGGTGCCAGGTGCTCCGAAACGATTGGATGAAAAACCGTACGCCGGAGTATCCGGTTTGGACGTCGGGGTGGCTGACGATGGCATGACCGAGCTTGGCAATTCTTCTTCGGAGCTGGCATCCGGCCCGGAGCTCACATCCAGCGATGCGGCAATGCTGCTGCTTACGAAAATTGATGCAATGCTCTCCGAACTACTGTCAGCCACACTTGATACCTCTTCCGTGATTTGATTGTTTGGGTTACAGCTTGTAAGAATAAAAACAGCCGCAAATACGATGGATACAGCTCTGATGATTTTCAATCCGATACCCCCTTGACATGATGCCTTGCAGAGGGCAGGCAAATGCAATATCTGCCTGCCCTCGCGCAACACATTCTTATGATCTGTTTTCCGGCTTACTTACCTTCCTGTGAACGCATTCTTACGGTGCGGACAGTAACAAGAGCCACTGCCGACAGAAGCGCGAGCACGATAAACGCGAAATTGGCAGAAGAGTTATCGCCTGTTTCCACAGGCGGCCCGATGATATAGCTCTCAAAGGATTCTTCTTCTTCAGAGTCCGAGCCGGTCGAGGAGGTTTCGGAGGAGGATTCTTCCGAAGTGCTTATGGGAGTCAGATCCTGATTTTCCAGAACCTCCATTGCAAACATGAATGATTCGTGGTTGGAATTGTTGTAGAACGTGATCGATATCCATGCTTTCCCGTCCGGATACTGTTCCGCGATCGATGTGCCGTTATCCGCCAGAATGTCGTCAAAGGATGTCGGATACTTGACCTTCTGGTCGCCGACATACAGGTAATATTTCCCGTCGCCCGGATCCTTGATGAAGGTCAGCGTGATCGGATTCAGCCGGACATCATTGCTGCCGTCGGACAGTCTGACAGGGATATTGCTTGCGTAATCCTTGGACTCATCCGGCGAATTCAAGTAAGCCGTTGTGACATCCGTTTTCACCTGATTGGGCACGACCTGAAGATTGTGCAGGAAGAAGCCCATTCCCAACGTGTTTTTGACGGCGGCCAGCCAGGCTCCGGGTGCTTCTGTCTGATCTCCGGCCAGGAAGAGCTCGAACCAGTCGCAGTACCCGGTGATGTTGCTGAGCCTGATGGTCAGTCCATCGAGTGTGACACGCCTGTTGAAATAGCAGTAATCTGCCGACCCTTCCCTGTTTCCATTGAATGTGAGACCGGACTTCGATTCATTCACATCGATGACATCGATCTTATCCGAAGTCGTCGTGATGTTGCCGGAAACAGGCGTGGGCTCCGGTGTCGGTGTAGGTTCTTCGACCGGCGTCGCTGCAATCTCAAGGTCCGCGCCGCCGAGGTTGCGGTTCTGGGAGTTCCTGAAGGAGAGCGTGACCCATACTTTTCCGCTCGGGAATTCCGTAGCGATCGACATGCTGTTGGCTGCCAGAATGTCATCGAGGGATTCCGTCTGCTTCACCATGGCTTCGCCGATATACATGTAATATTTACCGTCGCCTGAGTCTTTCTTGAAAGTGATCATGATCGGCTGTGTACGGGTATCGTTGCCGCCGTCCGCGAGACGGACTGGCAGCGCTTCTCCGTCTGCAAGAGTCGGCAGATTCCAGTTCCAGGTCTTAAGGTCCGCAAGCGTATTGTCTGTTTTTGCAGCGCTCGACAATACCTGATCGGCACTCAGGAACCAGGCAACGCCCTTTGTATTGGATGGTTCAGTACCCCAGCCTCCCTGGTGTGTCCCATTGGGATCTCCCGCCAGGAAAAGCGAGATCCATTCAAATTCCCCTGTGAAATTGTCCAGCGTTACGGTCAGTCCGTCAAGGTCGACCATTTCATTGTAATAGGCACATTGCACACCGGAACCTTCCCAGCCCTGGAATGCGATGGTAGCTTTCGTAGGACTGATCGGGTCGATGAAGATACGGTCGAAATTGGTCAGAAACTTCATTTCAGGGGTAGGCTCTGCCGTTGGGGTAGCTCCTGTAGTAGGTGTAGGAGCGGTTGTCGGTGTAGGCGCTGTTGTAGGAGTAGGCCCTGCTGTCGGTGTAGGTGTGGGACCTGCAAAATCATGCAGGACTTCCAGATCCATGCCGCCGGTATTCCGGTTCTGGGAATTCCGGATGGAGAGAGTGACCCACACTTTTCCGCTCGGATATTGTGCGGCGACCGACGTGCTGTTGGCAGCCAGAATGTCATCGAGGGATGTCGCCTGCTTCACCATGGCGTCGCCGATATACATGTAGTATTTCCCGTCACCCATGTCTTTTTTGAAGGTGATCGTGATCGGCTGCGCATGTGTATCGTTGCCGCCGTCCGCGAGACGGACTGGCAGCGCATTCCCGTTTACGAGTGTCGGCTGTGTCCAGTTCCACGGCTTGAGATCCGCAAGCGTATCATCTGTTTTCGGGCTGCTGAGGATCTGTGAAGAACTCAGGAACCAGGCAACACCAAGGGTATTGCATGGATCGCATCCCCAGCCGCCTTGCGGCGTTCCGTCCGGATCGCCTGCCAGGAAGAGCGATGCCCATTCGAATTCGCCCGTGACGTTCGTGATCCGTACGGTCAGACCGTCCAGGTCGACCATCTGGTCATAATACGCACACTGCGTGCCGGAACCTTCCCATCCCATGTGGGAGATGGTGGCTTTCGTGGCAGTGGCATCGGTGATGTAGATCCGGTCATAGTTGGTCTTGAATTCCGGAGCAGGAGTCGGGGTCGGGGTCGGGGTCGGCGCCACATAATCATGCAGAACCTCCAGATCCATGCCGCCGGTGTTCCGGTTCTGGGAATTCCGGATGGAGAGAGTGACCCACACTTTTCCGCTCGGGTATTCTGTAGCGATCGACGTGCTGTTGGCAGCCAGAATGTCGTCAAGAGATTCCGCCTGCTTCACCATGTCTTCGCCGATGTACATGTAGTATTTCCCGTCACCTGTGTCTTTCTTGAAGGTGATCGTGATCGGCTGCGAGCTCGTGTCGCTGCCGCCGTCTTCGAGACGGACAGGCAGTCCGGCCCCGTCTGCAAGAGTCGCCCAGGTCCAGTTCCACGGCTTGAGATCCGCAAGCGTATCGTCCGTTTTCGGACTGCTGAGGATCTGCGAAGCGCTCAGAAACCAGGCGACGCCCAGGGTATTGCAGGGATCGCATCCCCAGCCTCCCTGCGGTGTTCCGTCCGGATCGCCCGCCAGGAAGAGCGAAGCCCATTCGAATTCGCCTGTGACATTGGTGATCCGTACGGTCAGACCGTCCAGGTCGACCATCTGGTCGTAATAGGCACACTGCGTGCCGGAACCTTCCCATCCCATGTGGGAGATGGTGGCTTTTGTCGAAGTGGCATCGGTGATGTAGATCCGGTCGTAGTTGGTCTTGAACTCCGGAGGCACCGGTGTCGGTGTGGGAGCAACGTAATCGTGCAGGACTTCCAGATCCATGCCGCCGGTGTTCCGGTTCTGGGAATTCCGGATGGAGAGGGTGACCCACACTTTTCCGCTCGGGTATTCTGCGGCGACCGTCGTGCTGTTGGCAGCCAGAATGTCATCGAGGGATTCCGCCTGCTTCACCATGTCTTCGCCGATGTACATGTAGTATTTCCCGTCACCTGTGTCTTTCTTGAAGGTGATCGTGATCGGCTGCGAGCTCGTGTCGCTGCCGCCGTCTTCGAGACGGACAGGCAGTCCGGCCCCGTCTGCAAGAGTCGCCCAGGTCCAGTTCCACGGCTTGAGATCCGCAAGCGTATCGTCCGTTTTCGGACTGCTGAGGATCTGCGAAGCGCTCAGAAACCAGGCGACGCCCAGGGTATTGCAGGGATCGCATCCCCAGCCTCCCTGCGGTGTTCCGTCCGGATCGCCCGCCAGGAAGAGCGAAGCCCATTCGAACTCGCCTGTGACATTGGTGATCCGTACGGTCAGTCCGTCCAGATCGACCATCTGGTCATAATACGCACACTGCGTGCCGGAACCTTCCCAGCCCATATGGGAGATGGTGGCTTTTGTCGTGGTGGCATCGGTGATGTAGATCCGGTCGTAGTTGGTCTTAAACATGGCAGTCTCCGCTGTCGCTGTCAATGTGAAGACTGTGCCAAGCCCTACAACCATACTGACTGCAAGAAGGATGGATAAAAATCGTTTTCTCATATTACCTCTCGTCCTTTCTTTTTCGATGTTTTCATGATATCCGGATTCATTTCGTGAAACATCACTCCCTCTGATTTTCTCTGCAATATCCGCATTGCATTCAAGCGCCCGAAAGAAAAGCAAACCTGGATTTACTTGACCTGGTCATATCGTGTCTGGAAAATCCCTACATATTCATCCAGCCCCAGTTTCTTCAGCTGCGTGATATAGTTGTCCCATTCAGCGGACACGTTCGCTTCTTGTCCGATGACCTGAAGAAGGAAACCGACCTGATAGTCATAGATATCCGGTTCAAGATCATTGAGCTTATCGGAAGCCTTCAGACTGAACATCATATAGGGAAATACGTTTTTCGGTTTAAAGCTTGAATAGGTGGTCTGGGTTTCTTTCACAAATTTGTTGTACACCGACAATTCCTTCGCCATTCCGGCACTGTCCACGACCTTTGCCATCAGGGCATCGGAAAATCCATAGGTCATCCCGATATGAGGCGTCAGCATACCCTGCCAGGTCTGCTGGTCCGGCACACCGGCAGGCATGTTTTCTGTACCGAGTCTCACATATTTTCCATCGATGCTCTTGTCCCACATCGTGCCCTGCGGCCCGTAAAGAACGCTCATGGCCCCGTCATCCGAATAGAACCAGTCGATCCAGCGTGCTGCAAGCGTCGGGGTTTTGCATTTGGAGGTGATGATGTAGCTGCCTGCCGTGTACATCCCGGAAACGTCATAGATCCAGGTTTGCTTGATTCCGGTATTGTCGACGATCGGCGGGATCATCATATAGTCATTCAGATTCTTTGTCGCATCCAGCAGAATGGCGTACGTCACGACCATGCCGACCCTACCGGAGGCCACTTTGGTCTTATACCCGCTTTCCGACTGTCCCTGGAAATCCTGGTCGAGAAGCTTCTCATCGAGAAGACTGTCCATAAGCGTCAGACCTTTTTTATAGCTCTCCGACGCCGGTCCGTAGACCACTTTACCCAGATCGTTGATGAACATGTTGTGCTGGCTGCTTGTCCACGCAGGTTCACCGAAAGGCGTTGTGAAAAAGGCGGGAACAAAACCATACATGGTAAGAGGGATTTCATCCTTGATCGCATTTCCGTTCGGGTCATTGTCCCTGAAGGCGCGAAGCACCGTTTTGAGCTCGCTGATCGTCTTGGGAACGGTAAGTCCCAGGGTATTCAGCCACTTTTTATTGATTTCGATTTTGTAGGTGTAACGGTCATGGGTTTCCTTGTCCGTTACACGCAGCTGCGGCGCTCCGTAGATCTTCCCTTCGGCCGTGGTGATGCTCTTTTTGACCGTAGGATACGCATCCAGGATGGATTTCAGATGCGGTACGGCGTCCCAGTAATCGGAAATCGGAAGGATCGCGCCGATCTCTCCATATGACAGCATTTGCCTGTCCGGGAATGCGCCGTTCAGAATATAACAATCCGGCATATTCCCCGATTCGAACTGCAGGGTGAGCTTCTGATTGACCGCCGTCAAATCACTGCTGGCCATCTCGTCCCATACGATGTGAACATTTGTCAATTTCTCGTATTTCTGGAAAAGAGCCATGTCCCCATGCGGCTTTTCAAAGGAGCGGCTCAGGGTCATTATTTTCAATGTCGCTTTATCCTTTACCAGAGGATACCCCGTCATATTGACTTTGTTTTCCGATGAGGATGAGGATGAGGACGATGTCCCGCTGCCTGATAAAATATCCGAAGCACTGGCCGTGCTGTCTTCTCCCGATACATCCGATACATACGATGCATCCATGCTGCTTGCATCTTCCGAGCTGACATCGGCATTGCTTACCTCTGAATTGCTGAGTTCGCTGCTGCCTGTGCCTGTCGGCTGCTGATTGCAACCGAAAAGCAAAAGCATGGCAAAAGCCAGAATGATCACCAATACTCGATTTTTCATTTTTGCTCCACCTTTCTGAAACATGTACCGATCGAATCCATTAGGGTTAACGTTTGCATTTGGTTGCGCTTTCATGTTACTATGATTTTTGTGCTATGTCAATAATATATTTGAAGTATTTCACGGCTTACTTATATACATAGAGATATTTTTATAAATGGTATGGTAATCGATGACCCTGTTAATGGCATAAAATCCTCTCCTATAAGGAGGATCGGGAAAAAACCGGCCGCGGTGTCCGGTTTTGCGCGGATGGAATCGTTATATGGTGCTGTTTCGAATCACGAGTTCCGTATTGAGATAGATGCCTGTATGCTTCTCCGACTTCGTTTTGATCTCGCTTAAAACAATGTTCGACAGCGATTCCGCGATTTTCCGGATCGGCAGCCGGATCGTCGTTAAAGAAGGGTAGGCATATCGCGCCAGCTTGATGTCATTCGTTCCGATAATGCTGATGTCATCGGGAATATGGTATCCGTTGGTGTGCAGACACTGCATGGCTCCCATGGCGACACTGTCATTG
The DNA here is from genome assembly GCA_964507305.1 of uncultured Oscillospiraceae bacterium. GTDB lineage: Bacteria > Bacillota > Clostridia > Saccharofermentanales > UBA5734 > JAQVYV01. The sequence continues at coordinate 1,543 of CAZDPQ010000028.1, read as the reverse complement.
ACGCAAAAAAGAGCTTGAGGGATCCGCCTGTTCTGGATCATCCTCTCCACGACATTATATCCATCGTCCAGGTCCGGTCCGCAGCCGATGAATATTTCGTTGTTCAGCGAATGGCCGGATTCGGACATCACCTTTTGGAATGCCCTCAATCTGGAATCCTGAGGGTCGAATTCAAATCCAAGATAAACGATATCGTACATCCGGTTGCTGATCAGATACCGCAGAAGCTTTTCAACGCTGTCCATGATATTAACGACCACTCGATTCAAACGAGGTGCTTCCTCCTGGGGCTTGTCATAATCCAGGATGACAAACGGATGGCTATTTCCATAGGTCCTGCTCACCTCTTCGATGATCCCGTGATTATCCGGATATGTAAAGATGAATGCATCCGTATACCAATTGTTGAGGCGGTCGATCAGTTCGCTTTTTTCCACGCTCTCTTTATAATCCTCGGACGTATCATGGTAAAACAGCACCGTCTGATACCCTTTCGTTAGCAGATAGATCCTGATCTGATCATACAGCTCATAAAAGAACGGGTCGGAAATGGTCGGCGCGACAACGCCGATGCATTGCGAAACCCGGTTCTTCATGACCCGCGCGATCCGATTGGGGACATAGTTGAGATCGCTTGCGATTTTCTTGATCTTCTGGATCGTTTCGTAGCTTGCCTTCGAATCGCTGTCATCCGCTGCATTTAAAACTCTGGAAACCGTTGTTGCAGAGACGCCGGCTTGTTTTGCGATCGTTTTCAGCGTAACCATGCAATTTGCCCCCCGCGATTTTCGCTTACTCTTTGATTCCCGTTGTCGCGATGCTTTCAATGAATCGGTGCTGTACGAAAATATAGGCTATCAGAACCGGTAATATTGTAATAGCCGTCGCGGCCATCATGACCGCGTCGTTATAATGATCTTTCACCGCCAGCATACTCGGTGTTATGGCATTATTATATTGTGCTTCTAAATCATACAGCATCGGAAGCATTTGCGGAAGTAGAAATCTTGACGAAGATGTAATGTAAAGAGACGGCTCGTAATAATCGGCCCAGTGCCATACGAAAGACAGCACGCCGCAAATAAGGTACGCCGGCGTAGCGGTCGGGACAATGATTTTCGAAAAGGTTTTCAGCGCGCCGCAGCCATCGATGTATGCCGCCTCCTCAATGGACTTGGGCAGGCTTAGAAAATAGGAATAGAAGATAAAGACGAACAGCCCTCCTTTGAGGCCGAACCCGAGCAGCGTAGGCAGCGTGATCCCGAAATATACCGGAGAACCAACGAATCCGATCTGTGAATACAGAAGATAGATCGGCACCATGATCGTCTGTACCGGCACGATGATCGAAAAAATAAGGACGATAAACAGGAAATTCTTAAATGGAAATTTGAAGCGTGCAAAGCCATATGCCGCGAATGAACAGCCAAGCAGATGGCCCAGCGTTGCACAGACCGTCACAAACATGGAATTCGTAAACGTCAGTGTAAATTTGAGGTTCGTATACGCGTAAAGATAGTTGACAAGATGGAATGAGTTCGGT
>CAZDPQ010000027.1:0-26120 GCA_964507305.1 uncultured Oscillospiraceae bacterium | reverse complement strand
CCTTTCCTTCTTATCCGGCTGCGTCAGCGGGGACCGGGAGGAGGCAGCGACATGACTGCAGGACAGACTATGACTTTCAGCAGGGACGTGCCAATCCGTCATGAGGCGGATGTTTTTGTTGCCGGCGGAGGGCCTGCCGGTGTTGCGGCCGCAGCCGCCGCCGCGCGCGGCGGGTGCAGCGTGTACCTGGCAGAGGGGCAGGCCTGCCTTGGAGGGATGGGGACATCGGGGCTGGTCCCGGTTTTCATGCAGTTTACCGACGGCATCCACTTTCTTGCCGGTGGAATCGGACGGGAAATCCATGATGAGCTTCACCGGCTCGGGGGGATCGGAGAAGGATCGAATCCGGTCATTCATCCCGAAGTGTTGAAAAGAGTCTGCGATGCGATCCTTTTGAAGGAAAAGGTTGATTTTTCTTTGATGACCCAGCTGATCGCTGTCGAAAAAAGCGGGCCCGATACGGTGTCCGCGGCTATCCTGGCTGCGAAAAGCGGCATTTTTGCCGTGAAAGCGGATATCTACATCGATTGCACCGGAGACGGCGACCTGGCTGCATGGGCAGGCGCAGACTGCGCAAAGGGGGATGGATCCGGGCAGATGATGGCCGGAACGCTTTGCAGCCGCTGGAGCAATATCCAATGGAGCAAGAGCCGGTGGGAAGACCAGGCAGCGTCGCTGGAGCAGGCATTCAGGGACGGGATTTTCACCGTGCACGACCGGCATCTGCCCGGCATTTTCTCCTGGAACGGCAGCATGGGCGCCGGAAATACGGGACATGCGTTCGGGCTGGACGGCACCGACGAGGATTCGCTGACAGAGGCATTGGTCCGGCAGCGCGCGGCGCTGATGGAATACCGGGAGTATTATCGGAAATACTGTCCCGGTTTCGAATCGGCGGAACTGATCGCGACCGCTTCCCTGATGGGGGTGCGGGAAACCCGCCGGATCCGCGGGGACTATGAACTGACGCTTCAGGACTTTATCAGCCGGGCTTCTTTTGAGGATGAGATCGGCCGGTATGCATACGGTATCGACATCCATGAGTCCACCCCGGATCGGAAGGACTACCGGAAATTCGAAGAAGAATACCGGACGCTTCGGCTGAAGGAGGGGGAAAGTTACGGGATCCCGTACCGCATCCTGACACCGAAGGGACTGAGGAATGTTCTGACCGCCGGGCGCTGTGTAAGCAGCGACCGCTATATGCAAAGCTCCATCCGCGTGATGCCCGCATGCTATATCACGGGACAGGCTGCAGGCGCGGCAGCGGCTGCCGCCGTCCGCAGCCGGACGGACACGCGGGGGTTCGATGTCCGCATCCTGCAGAAAGCCCTTCGGGACATGGGCGGGTATCTTCCCGCCTGATTTTTCCTATATAACGCCGGCCGATCACCCTGCCGGCTGCGCAGCTTCTGACGGCAGGCATATCTTCCTCTTTCCCGTCCCCCTCTCCGCATCAATGGTATAATGAAATCAAACGGTGCGGAGGAGGGATACGATGCAGGACTTTGAGAAGCTCGGCGCTTTTTATCTCGGAAAACAGGTCGACCCGCAGACAATGCAGCGGGGAGACGGATATCTTCTGTATGATTCGAAGGATCTGACGACCCACGCGGTGTGCGTTGGCATGACCGGCAGCGGCAAGACCGGCCTGTGCATCGGCGTGCTCGAGGAAGCCGCCATCGACGGCATACCGGCCATTGTCATCGACCCGAAAGGCGACATGACGAATCTGATGCTGACGTTCCCGGACCTGGCGCCCGTGGACTTCGCGCCGTGGATCAACCGGGAGGACGCCGCAGCCAAGGGCCTTTCCGAGGCGGATTATGCCGCATCGCAGGCGGAGACCTGGAGGAAAGGGATCGCGGAATGGGAGCAGGACGGCGGGCGGATCCGCGCGATGCGGGAAAAGACGGAATTCGCGCTGTACACCCCGGGAAGCACCGCGGGAAAACCGCTTTCGGTCCTCAGCCTCCTTGCATCGCCGCCCGCGGCAGTCCTGAATGATCCCGAAAGCCTGAATGAGCTGGCGGCCGGCACGGCGTCCAGCCTGCTCGGATTGCTCGGCATCGACGCCGATCCGATCCGGAGCCGTGAGCATATCCTGATCTCCAATCTCCTGCTGACCGCGTGGCGCGGCGGCGCGGCGATGGACCTGCCCGGCCTGATCGCCGGGATCCTGAAGCCGCCGTTCAACCGGATCGGCGTCATGGCGCTGGACGCGTTTTATCCCGAAAATGACCGCAGGGAGCTTTCGATGCAGCTGAACAGCCTGCTGGCATCGCCCGGCTTCCAGGTGTGGACGCAGGGGGAGCCGCTGGACATCAGTGCTCTCCTTTACACAGCAGAAGGAAAGCCGAAAATCTCGATCCTGGCGATCTCCCATCTGAGCGATGCCGAAAGGATGTTTTTCGTTTCGCTGGTGCTCAGCAAGATCGTCAGCTGGATCCGTACGCAGCCCGGCACATCCAGCCTGAGGGCGCTGCTCTACATGGATGAGATTTTCGGATATTTCCCGCCCGTCGCGAACCCGCCGTCGAAAGCCCCGCTGCTGACGCTGCTCAAGCAGGCCAGAGCGTACGGGCTGGGCGTCATGCTGACGACGCAGAATCCCATGGACCTGGATTACAAGGGGCTGGCCAACATGGGCACCTGGTTTATCGGCCGCCTGCAGACGGACCGGGACAAGAACCGTCTGCTGGACGGTTTGGAAGGGGCGTCGGCGGCTTCGGGGAACGTGTTTGACCGCAGCTCGATGGATAAGCTCCTATCGGGCCTTGGCAAGAGGATTTTCCTCATGAACAACGTCCATGAGGATCAGCCCGTTCTTTTCGAGACGCGCTGGTGCCTGTCCTATCTGAGAGGACCGCTGATGCGTGAGGAGATCCGGATGCTAGCGGGCGGTGGTGATGCGACAACGCAGCCGGGGATCGGGACGGTCACGGGAGCCGCGGGAGCCGCGTCTGCGCCTGCCTATACGGCGGGACCCGCCTCTGCGGCAGCAGCGGCAGCGGTATCCGCCGCGGCTGTCGCGTCGGTTTCTTCGGAGAGCACTGCGCCCGCGGTGCCGGAGGACATCCGTCAGGCCTATATTCCCTTCAGGGGCGATCGCGCGGGCATCGTATACCGCGCGGCCCTGATGGCGTTTACGGAAGTCCACTATGCCGATGCGAAAAACGGGATCGCGGAGACGGTCGCCGAAACGCTCTTTGTGCCCGTTCGGAGCGGTCTTGTTCCGGTGGACTGGAAGGACAGCGAGTCCGTCACGTTCAGCCCGGAGGACCTGGAGACAGCCGGCGCGGCCGGGGCGGCCTATCTGCCCGAGGATCCGATGTGTTTGAAAAGGGCAAGCTACACTGCCTGGGAGAGGGATCTGTCCGATCATTTATTCCGGAACGCCGCGCTGAAGGTTTTCCGCAATGACCATTTGAAGAAAATATCGAAACCCGGCGAAAGCGACCGTGATTTCCGGATCCGGCTTGACCAGGAATCCCGGGAAGAACGCGACAGCGAGATCGAAAAACTGCGCGACACATATGCGAAAAAGGCCGCGGCGCTGGAAGAGCGCGTGCGCAAGGCGGAGCAGGCGGTGCAGAGGGAGAAGGACCAGGCGCGGGATGCCGGTTTCCAGACAGCCGTTTCGCTGGGGTCGACGATCCTGGGCGCGCTGCTCGGGAGCAAAAAGATCAGCGCGACGAGTCTCAGCAGGGCTGCGACGACGGTGAAGGGTGTAGGCCGGTCGGTGCGGCAGCAGGGCGATGTGAACAGGTCCAAAGAAACCGCCGAGACGTATAAGGCCCAGCTGGAGCAGCTGGAGACGGAGATGCAGTCGGAGATCGATGCCATCACCGCCCGGCTGCAGGCGAGGGCTGACGATATCACCGCGACCGAGATCCGGCCGATGAAGCGCGATTGCCTGGTCAAGGCTCTGGCGCTGACCTGGGAGCCGGTCCGTCCCAATGCTTCGGGCGGATACGACAGGGCGTGGTAGCGCTTCGTTCGGGATACCGCCGCCGGCAGCGGTGAACAGGTGCCGGAGATGCCGAACTGCCGGAAGATCCCCGTGACTTCCCGGCAGTTTTCATATGCGGAATTATTGACATATGCCAATAACATGGTACAATGAACACGTAAAAAGCGATAGGAGAGGTTCCGGCAGCGCCGGAGAGGGAGGTTGCCATGAGGATCGCGATACCGGTCGATGAGAAAATGCTGGAGTCCGGCGTCTGCCCGTCATTCGGGCGGGCCCCATATTTTTTACTTTACCATACCGTCACGGGAGAGCTCTTGTTTTTAGACAACGAAGCAGCGGCCAGCAGGGGCGGCGCGGGGATCCGGGCGGCTCAGGTGATCGCGGACAGCGGAGCGAAGGCCGTATTGGTGCCCCGGTGCGGGGCGAATGCGGCGGAAGTGCTGGGTAAGGCTGAGGTATTGGTCTATAAAACGATCCCGGGAACGGCGCGGGAGAACATCGAGGCTTTCCGGAAGGACGAGCTCGCGCTGCTCCATGATTTCCATGAGGGATTTCACGGGCATGGAGGATAAAGGCATCCGGATCGCCGTCCTGAGCGGCAAGGGCGGAACGGGCAAAACCCTGCTTTCCGTCAACATGGCCGCGGCGGCGGGCAGTGCCGTCTATATCGACTGCGATGTCGAGGAGCCTGACGGGCATTTGTTTTTCAAGCCGGAGATCCTCCGCGAAGATGCGGTTTCGGTCAGGATCCCTGTTGTGGACGCGGATCTTTGCAGCGGCTGCCGCCGGTGTGTTGACTTTTGCCGGTTCCATGCGCTTGCTTTTGTCAAAGGCCTGCCGCTTCTTTTTGAAGAAATCTGCCATTCCTGCGGCGGCTGCACGTTGGTGTGCCCGGATAAGGCGATCACGGAACGGGACAGGGTGATCGGCAAAGTGCAGGCGGGACTTTCCCGCGATGTCACCGTGATCACGGGGATCCTGGATTCGGGGGAAGCGTCCGGCGTGCCGATCATCCGGCAGCTTCTTGCGGAGAAGATCCCGGATGGACAGCCGGTTCTGATCGATTGCCCGCCGGGAAGTGCCTGTATCGTGATGGAAAGCATACGGACAGCCGATTACTGCCTACTGGTCTCGGAACCGACGGTTTTCGGCGTCCACAACCTCGATATGGCCCTTGAATTGGTCAGGCTGTTCGGCAAGCCGCACGGAGTGGTTCTCAATAAATGCCTGGCGGGAGAAAATCCGGCGGAGACCTACTGTGCGGAACGGGGGATCCCGGTAACCGGCCGCATCCCGTTCGACGGCGTCCTGGGTACGATCCACGCGGCGGGCGGGATCGCCGCCCGCGAGAGCGACCGGTACAAGGACTTGTTCGCATCGATATTCGACCGGATCCGGAAGGAGGTACGCCCGTGAAGCAATTGCTGATCCTCAGCGGCAAAGGCGGCACCGGAAAGACCACGATAGCCGGTGCGTTCATCCGGATGGCTGGCGTACGGGCGTGCGCGGACTGCGACGTGGACGCTCCGAATCTTCACCTGATCCTTTCTCTCTCAGCAGAGCCGGAACGCTCGAACTATTACGGCATGCCCAGGGCTGTGATCGATCCGGAGAAATGCACCGGATGCGGATTATGCATCGAAGCCTGCCGGTTCGGCGCGATTTCGTACGCCGGCGGAGACGGGAGCGTCTGCCGGGCGGATCCGTTTGCCTGCGAGGGCTGCGGGGTTTGCCGGCTGGTCTGCCCGGCCGATGCGGTCGCGATGGAGCCTGCCGTTGCCGGCGATCTGATCCGGTATGCCGGCGCAGATGCGGTTTTTTCGACAGCGCGGCTCCGGATGGGCAGCGGGAATTCGGGAATGCTGGTGACGGAAGTGAAGAAACGGATGAAGGAAGCCGTACCGGAAGGGACCGGCCTCGCGATCATCGATGGTTCTCCGGGGATCGGGTGCCCCGTCATCGCGTCGCTGAGCGGCGCGGACATGGTACTGATCGTCGCGGAGCCTTCGGTTTCGGGTATCAGCGACATGGAGAGGATCCTGCAGACCGCAGCGATTTTTCATATGAAAACAGCCGTCTGTGTCAATAAATATGACACCAGTCCTGCCAATACACGGAAGATCGAGCGGATCTGCAAGGAGAGAGGGCTGCCTTTTACCGGCAGGATCCCGTATGATCCCGAGGCGGTGAAAGCAGTGAACAGAGGACTGACCCTGGCGGATGTCGACTGTCCCGCCGGCCGCGCGGCAGCGGAAGTCTACAGGAACACGATGGAGATCCTGTTTCGATAAACGAAGAATGAAGGAGTGTCATGAACCATGAGCGAGAACTGCAGCTTGAATTGCGGCAGCTGCGAAAAAGACTGCGCAGACAGGGCCGGAGAAACGAAAACGTCGAATAGAGCGGAGGATCCGGGAGGCCGGGCGAGCGGGAAACAAGATTTCAGGACCGCTCCGCATGAGCTGAGCCATATCCGCAAGGTGATCGGCGTCGTCAGCGGCAAAGGCGGCGTCGGGAAGTCGGCGGTGACTTCCATGCTGGCGGTCACGATGAACCGGATGGGCTACCATGTTGCGATCCTGGACGCCGATATCACCGGCCCGTCCATCCCGAAAGCGTTCGGGATCCGGGAAAAGGCAAAGGGCAGCGAAATGGGGCTGTTCCCCTCCAGGAGCAAGACCGGAATCGATATCATGTCGATCAACCTGCTCCTTGATCATGCCACCGATCCGGTGATCTGGCGGGGCCCGATCCTGGGCAATACGGTGAAGCAGTTCTGGACCGAGGTCATCTGGGGAAATGTGGATTTCATGTTTCTGGACATGCCGCCCGGAACGGGCGATGTTCCTTTGACCGTGTTCCAGTCGATCGCCGTCGACGGCATCATCATCGTCACCTCTCCTCAGGAGCTTGTTTCCATGATCGTGTCCAAGGCTGTCCGGATGGCGGAGATGATGGAGATCCCGGTGATCGGTCTCGTCGAAAACATGTCGTACTTCAAGTGTCCGGATAATGGCAAAGAATATAAGATTTTCGGGGAAAGCCATCTTGATGAAGTCGCGGAGAAGTTCGGACTGGAAGTGCTTGCCAGGCTGCCGGTCGATCCGAGGATCTCCGCAGCCTGCGACCGGGGGATGATCGAGCTCTTCGACGGAGACTGGTTTGAGCCGGTCGCGAAGATCCTCGAAACAACGAGCGGGAGAAAAGCGGATGGATGAGCATGATGCCTGCGGCGGACATTCCGCTGCGGCAAAGGAACTGTTTCTCAAGGGGTACAACTGCTGCCAGTCCGTCTTTGCCGCATTCTGCGATGTGACGGGGATCGGCTTTGAAGATGCGCTGAAGACCGCTTCATCATTCGGGGGCGGCATGGGACGGCTCCGTGAAGTATGCGGAGCGGTCAGCGGCATGTTTCTGGTCGTCGGGACCCTGTACGGGTATGCGGATCCCCGGGACATCGGCGGAAAAACCGAGCATTACCGTCTGGTCCAGACCCTGGCGGCGCGCTTCACGGACCGGAACGGATCCCTCATCTGCAGGGAGCTGCTCGGGCTGGAGGAGAAGCACAACGATCCGCTCCCGGAGAAAAGGACGGAGACATATTACAAAGCAAGGCCGTGCGCGGAGCTCGTGGCGCACGCGGCTGAAATCGTGGATGAATATATCAGGAGCCGCGGCGGGGCTGCGGCAGGTTCAGTGACAGGCAGGATACCGGAAATCATAGAGAATGAGGAGGGAGTTTTATGTTGAGGATCGCGGTTGCAGGAGAAGGGAAATCGGTGACGGAGCATTTCGGGCATTGTGAAAATTTCTGGATTTTCGATGTCGATGGAAACAGGATCCTTCGCGGGGAATCCGTAGAGAATCCGGGACACCGGCCCGGCTTTTTACCGAATTATCTGGCCGACAGAGGCGTTAATGTGATCATCAGCGGAGGAATGGGCGGCGGCGCGGTCGAGATTTTCAATGATCGGAATGTCGAAGTCGTTACCGGAGCTTCGGGGGACGCGCGGGAAGCTGTGGAGAAATACCTGAAGGGCGAACTGAAGACGACCGGCTCGGTATGTCATGAACATCGCCATGCCGATGAATGCGGCGATTGATTTCTGCCGTCTGGACGCGTAGAAATGGTCTGCCGGCCATCGGTAAAATGAACGGCCGATGATCAGGAAAATCACTTGATTTCTCTCTGGAGTTATGGTAAGCTAACTTTGGTTAGTGATAGCTAACTCATACCCGGCCGGGCGGGACAGCCTCCGTCGGAGGACCCTGCGGGCCGTCATGATCGTATGAGAGAGGGATGCTTCCATGACACTGGACAGACTTCCGGTCGGCCGGACGGCGATCATCCGTAAGGTGGGGGGCAGCGGAGCGCTTCGCTGCAGGCTTCTGGACATGGGCCTCATCCCCAGGACGCGGGTCGTTGTCCGCAAGGTCGCGCCCATGGGCGACCCGCTGGAGCTGTGCATCCGGGGGTACGAGCTGACGCTCCGCAAGGATGACGGCAGCCGGATCGAAGTGGAAGAAACAGCGGAGGACGGCCCGAATGGTGTTTGCCCTTGCGGGGAATCAGAATTGCGGTAAGACCACGCTGTTCAACCAGCTGACGGGATCCAGCCAGCGTGTCGGCAATTTTCCCGGCGTGACGATCGAACAGAAGATCGGCGTGATCCAGTCCAGAAAAGACTGCTCCGTCGTGGACCTTCCCGGCATCTATTCCATCCGCCCGTATACCGGCGAAGAGATCGTCACGCGGGATTTTCTCCTGGACGGGAAGCCCGATGGGATCATCAACATCGTCGATGCCTCCAATATCGAACGGAACCTTTACCTCACGCTCCAGCTTCTGGAGCTTCACATCCCGATGGTGCTCGCGCTCAACATGATGGATGAAGTCCGCAGCAACGGCGGGACGATCGACATCGCGGGGATGTCGGAGCGTCTCGGCATCCCGGTCATCCCCATCAGCGCGTCGAAGAAAGAAGGGATCGGCGAACTGGTCGGGAGCATCGTCCGCGTCGCGAAGGACAGGGTTTATCCGGAAGTGATCGATTTCTGCGAAAGCGGCCCCGTCCACCGCTGCATCCACGCCGTCTCGCACATCATCGAGGACCATGCCGACCGCGCGGGCATCGCGGCACGATTCGCGGCGACCAAGCTGGTCGAAGGCGACGAGACGATCGCCGCGAGACTGGGCCTGGACCGCAACGAACAGGAGCTGATCGGGCACAGCATCGTCGAAATGGAGACGGAGCACGGCATGGACCGCAACGCCGCCCTGGCGGACATGCGGTACGCCTTTATCGAGAAGGTCTGCGCCGAAACGGTGACCCGGTGCAGGGTGAGCAGAGAGCACCAGCGGAGCGTCCGGATCGACAGCATCCTGACGAACCGGTATCTTGCGATCCCGCTTTTTCTCGGCATCCTTTTTCTCGTTTTCTGGCTGACATTCGGCGTGATCGGCTCGCTCCTGAGCGGCTGGATGGCGCTCGGCATCACCGCCCTATCCGACCTCGCAGACAAGGGGCTGACCGCATACGGCATCAACCCCGTCGTGCAAAGCCTGGTGATCGACGGGATCTTCACCGGGGTCGGCAGCGTCCTGAGCTTCCTTCCGCTCATCGTCACCTTGTTTTTCTTCCTCTCCATCCTGGAGGACACCGGCTATATGGCGCGCATCGCGTTCGTCATGGACAAGCTGCTTCGGCGGATCGGGCTTTCCGGGCGCAGTTTCGTTCCGATGCTGATCGGCTTCGGATGCTCGGTGCCGGCGATCATGGCCACGCGCACCCTGGCTTCCGGGCGCGACCGGAAGATGACCATCCTGCTGACCCCGTTCATGAGCTGCTCCGCGAAGATCCCGATCTACGCCATCTTTTCGGCCGCCTTCTTTCCGGATCACGCAGCGCTGGTCATGATCGCGCTCTATGGGACGGGCATCCTGGCCGGCATCCTTACCGCTCTCGTGCTCAACCGGACCGCATTCAAAGGCTATCCGGTCCCGTTCGTGATGGAGCTTCCGAATTACCGGATGCCCTCGGCCCGGAGCGTTCTCCTGCTGATGTGGGAGAAAGCAAGGGATTTTCTGCAAAGGGCGTTCACCGTCATCTTCCTGGCGTCGATGATCGTCTGGTTCCTGCAGACCTTCGACACACGGCTGAACGTGGTACAGGACCATGCCGGCAGCCTCCTTGCCATGATCGGACGCCTTGCCGCGCCGGCCCTGAGGCCGCTCGGATTTGCGGACTGGCGCGTCGCCACGTCGCTGATCAGCGGGTTCACGGCGAAAGAAGCAGTCATCAGCACGCTGGGCGTCCTGACGGGCACCGGTGTGAAAGACCTGGGCGCCGCGCTGGGCACTCTTTTCACGCCGCTGACGGCCGCGAGTTTTCTTGTGTTCACATTGCTGTACACCCCTTGCGTCGCAGCCATCGCGGCCATGAAGCGCGAACTGCGCTCCGGCGCGCTGGCGGCAGGCGTCGCGGCCATCCAGTGCGTGATCGCCTGGCTGGCGGCGTTCGCGGTGTACCGGGCGGGTAGCCTGTTTTTCTGATTTGAGGTACAATGATGAGGATGCCGGATTTTGTGATATTGATTGCGATCGCCGCCTGCACTGTACTGGCGGCGCGGTCGCTCATCCGGCGGAACAGGCGCGGAGGCTGCGTCGGATGCTCCGGCTGCGCCGGGAGCGCGGGGAACGGCGGGTGCTGCCCGGACCGGCGGAGCCGGGACGGGGTGCGGGACGCGAGGCGGTATGGCAAAAGTTCACGAATCGGCGGAAAATTATCTTGAGACTCTTCTGATCCTGACGCAAAAGTTCAGCCGCGTCCGGTCCATCGATGTGGTCAACCGGACAGGGTATTCCAAGCCGACCGTCAGCATCGCCATGAAGCGGCTGCGCGGGGACGGCTATATCGCCGTCGACGACGACGGATACATCACGCTGGAGCGCAAGGGCCTTGAGATCGCAGAACGGATGTACGAGCGCCACCAGGTCATCGCGCAGATCCTGATGTCGCTCGGAGTGGATGAGGAGACGGCTTATGCCGATTCCTGCAGGATCGAGCACAGCATCAGCGCGAAGAGCTTCCAGTGCATGAAGGACTTTTTTTCGGACCGCTGCAGCGATGGGCCGCTGCGGAAAGGCGCGGCGAAGCCATGACGCGAAAAGGATCCAATGCCGGCACGCTCCGGAGCGTCAACCGCGCTCTGATCCTGAACCTGATCCGCAGGCAGCCGGTTTCGCGCGCGCAGCTGTCGCGGGAGACCGGCATGTCCAAGGCCGCGGTCACGATGATCACGAACAGCCTGATCGCCGAGGGGCAGCTGCGGGAAATCGGAAAGACCGTGACGGGACGGGGGAGAAATCCGGTCCTGCTGGACATCGTGCCGGACTACCGGTATGTGGCCGGCATCGTCCTGCACCGCCGCAGGCTGATGGCCGTGATCACCGACCTGCGCGCCGGACGGATCGACCGGATGGAGGAAAAGACCGGACACTTTTCGGATCCGGCCGCTGCCGCGGCCTGGATATGCAAGAGCATCCGGAGGCTGATGCGGCGGAACGGCATCGGCATGGAGTCGATGGCCGGCATCGGGATCAGCAGCCCCGGCCCGCTCGACGATGAAGGCGGCGTGATCCTGAATCCGCCGAATTTCAGCCTTTTCGCGAATGTTCCGATCGTCTCATGGATCCGCAGGGAATTCCCCCTGCCTGTTTTTCTCGAAAACAACTCGGTCCTCCTGGCCATGCTCGAATATGACAGAGGGACTTTGAAGGATTACCGGAATTCCCTGTTCGTGATCCTGTCCGACGGCATCGGCTCCTGCCTGATCCGCGACGGGCAGGTCTACAGAGGGTATGGCGGGCATGCCGGCGAGCTCGGTCATATCAGCATCGACATCGAGGGCCCCGAATGCCCGTGCGGGAATGCCGGCTGCCTGGAGCTTTACGCCACGATGTCCGCGATAAAAGCGCGGTTCGGGTTCAGCGATTACGAAAAGGTCGTGGACGACGCGTACGCCGGCCGGCCGTACGCGCTCGACATCCTGGACTATCAGGCGCGCCGCCTGGCCTGCGGCCTCGTCAGCGCGGCCAACCTGTTCGACCTGGATTCCATCATGCTGTATGGTGAATTCAATTACCGTTCCGACCTGCTTCGCTCCATGATCGCGGAGATCCTCAACAGCCGCTCGATGATCAACCGCGTCCACCGCGTCGATGTGCTTTTCTCCAGACCGGATAAGGAGGAAGAAGCCGTAAGTTCCGCCGCCGCCGTGATCGCGCGGCATTTCAGCCAGCAGCTGTGATAGCCCGGCCGATCTGCCTGGGTTTTCCCGCTCTCCTATTGCTTTTTAGCCGCTTCCGATGTATGCTTGATATAGTTCAAGAGATGAACAATATCCGGAGGATGAAAGAGCGTATGAGTTTGGAGATCATAAAACCTTTGCCGGCAGACAGGCCGAAAATCCGCACGGCAGTCTTTGATTTTGACGGGACCATTTCCACGCTGCGCTGCGGCTGGGAGCAGGTCATGGAAGAAGTCATGCTTGAATTCGTGGGACAGGCCTGCGAACTGACGGATGGGATCCGGGCGGAAATCCGCGGATATATCGACCGGTCGACCGGCATCCAGACTATTTTCCAGATGGACTGGTTCGTGGAGTACCTGAACCGGACCGTGCCGGGGAACCGGCTTCCGGATGATCCCTGGTTTTATAAGGACGCTTACAATGAACGGCTGATGAAGATCGTCAACGAACGGCGGCATCAGATGGACCTCGGAAATCTATCGGAAGAGGATTATCTGATGGCGGGCGCACGCGAATTCGTTACGGCGCTGCGGGAGCGGGGCGTCGCGATCTGCGTAGCCAGCGGGACGGATGATCCCGATGTGCAGAATGAGGCCAGGGTCCTCGGGATGGCCGGGCTGTTCGACACGCTGCGGGGCGCGCCGCTTCGCAGGCGGGACTGCTCCAAGGAAGCGGTCATCCGGGATCTGATCGAGAGCCGGGGGCTGCGCGGCGGCGAATTGCTGGTAGCCGGCGACGGCAAGGTCGAGATCGAGCTCGGCAACGAATACCGGGCTGTCACGCTCGGGACGGCGACGGACGAGATCCGCCGGAGAGGTCTCAACCCTGTGAAACGCGAACGCCTGGTCCGCGCGGGTGCCCATGCCATTACGGGGGATTTTACGGATACCGGGGAGCTGCTTCGCTGGCTCGGGTTTTGACCGGACTGCGGGGAGACTCCGCTGAACGGATGACGGGAGGAATGTATGGGAAGCAAATACGGGGAAATGGATTTTTCGGAGATCCGGACCTTTTCGGTCCGGGACCGGCATAATCTTGTCAGGATCGACAACATGTATGATCTGGATACCGCCGTGGAGGATTTCGGGGGGGAGCCGATGGACATCCTGGTGGAAAAGATCGTGGAAGCCCGCCGGAACGGCCGGCCGGTCATCTGGTCCCAGGGCGCGCATGTGATCAAAAACCGTCTGTCGCGGTTTATCATCGAGCTTGTGAAGATGGGCGTCATCACGCATATCGCCGGCAACGGCGCCTGCAGCATCCATGACTTCGAGCTTTGCTACAACGGGGGCACGAGCGAGGATGTGGCGACGGCGATCGAGGACGGTTCGTTCGGGATGTGGGAGGAGACCGGGCGATGGATGAATGAAGCGATCCAGGCCGGAGTGAAAGAAGGACTGGGTTATGGCGAGAGCCTGGCGGTGTATGTCGACCGGGATCCCGGGCGTTTCCCTTACAAGGACGACTGCGTTTTTTACCAGGCATACCGGCATGATGTCCCGTGCACCTACCATATCGCTCTGGGCACCGACATCATCCACCAGCATCCGATCGTGGATTTCGGGGCGATCGGAGCTGCGAGCGGCGCGGATTTCAAGATTTTCTGCGACACCGTGTCCCGGCTGGACGGCGGTGTTTTCCTGAATTTCGGATCGGGGGTCATCGGGCCGGAGGTTTTCCTCAAGGCGCTCTCCATCTCCAGAAATCTGGGATACGACACGTTCCGCATCACCACGGCGAATTTCGATCTGGTGGACCTGGGTGATTTCCGGAGCAAGATCGGGTATGACGACCCGAATTACTATTATCGTCCCCGTAAGAACATCGTGAACCGTCCGACAAGCCGGGGCGGCTGGGGATACCATTTCCGCGGCGACCACCAGGTCACCATCCCGAACCTCTATCGGAAAATCAAGGCAAGGCAGGAGCGGATATGAGCGCTGAGCGTACGATCATTGAATATGGAGGCCTTGCGGAAGGCAGGCTCCTCGAACTGCTGGACAGGATCTCCGGCATCCGGGTCGGATTTCTCGGCGACCTGTGCATCGACATCTACTGGTACGCCGACATGACCAGAAGCGAGATTTCGCGGGAGACTCCGCATTTCCCCCTGCCGATCGTGAGGGAGACGTATTCGCCGGGAGCCGGCGGCAATGTCGTTGCGAACCTGGCGGCACTCCGGCCGCGTGCGATCCGGGCGATCGGGGTGATCGGCCGCGACTGGCGCGGGATGCTGATCAAGGAATGCATGAAGGACCTGGGAGTGGAGACGGAAGACGTCACGGAAATCGCCGGGTATATGTCGAATGCGTACTGCAAGCCGATGCGGAAAGGGATTTCCGATGTGGTGTATGAGGATCCGCGGCTCGATTTTACGGGGGAGCCCCTCGGACGCGAGCAGGAGGCGATGGTCATCGCAAGCCTTGAACAGGCGGCGCGGGAGGTGGACATCTTCTGTGTGGCGGACCAGTTCATCAACGGCTGCGTGACCGGCGCCGTCCGGGAAGTCCTGTGCCGGATCGGGCGGTCGATGCCCGTGGTCGTGGACAGCCGGGACCGCGTCACGTCCTACCGGAATGTCATCCTCAAGCCGAATGAAGTCGAGAGCGCCAGGGCGGCGTCGCAGCTTTCCGCCGGCACGGAGCCGGTGGTTTACGCGAAGGGACTGGAGGGGGCCGCCGCCGCGGGCATGATTCTGCGGGAGCACCTGCAAAGCGATGTATCGATGACGCTCGGCAAAGAAGGTAATCTTCAGATCTACGGGGACCGGATGGTCCATGTGCCGCCCAGGGACATCGCCGGGCCGATCGATTTCTGCGGCGCCGGCGACACGTTCCTGTCGGCATACACCTGCGCCCTGGCAGCGGGCGCGTCGAGAGAAGAGGCCGGGCAGATCGCCGGGATGGCGGCGGAGGTCACGATCCGCAAGCTGGGCCAGACCGGGACGGCGACGAGAGAAGAGATCACAGGGCGGTACCGCGAAGCGTATGCCGTCCGGAAAGCAGGAGGGACAGGCAATGGCAAAGCATGAAGCGCTGGATCGGCTGATCGCGAGGCATCCTGAGCTGGGGGCCGCGGCCGGATCCATCGGGGACGCCATGGATCTGGTGATCCGCTGCTACCGCGGCGGCGGGAAGCTTCTGGTCGCCGGAAACGGCGGCAGCAGCGCGGACAGCGCGCACATCGTCGGGGAGCTTCTCAAGGGTTTCAATAAAAAACGCCCGCTGCCGGAAGAGCTGAAACGGGCGATCCGCGCGGCTTCCGGGGGGATGGACACCGGCGGGATGGAAGACCGCCTGCAATCAGGGCTCCCGGCGGTTTCGCTTGCCGCCCAGACTTCCATCCTGACGGCAGTTGCCAACGATCTGGGAGCTGACCTGATTTTTGCCCAGCAGGTGATCGCCCTCGGCAGGAGCGGGGACGTGCTGATCGGGATGAGCACGTCCGGCAATGCCGACAATGTCTGCAAGGCGGCGGTCGCTGCCAGAGCGCTTGGGATGTCCGTGGTGACGATGACCGGCGGGAACGGCGGAAAGCTCGCCGAACTGGCCGATGTCGACCTCCGAGCGCCTGCCGCGGTCACGAGCGAAGTCCAGGAATTCCATCTTCTGATCTATCATGCCCTCTGCGATGCAGTGGAGAGTGCATTTTTCGACCGTTGAACCTTTCCGCGAGGAGGAAATGCCCGATGAAACGCGTGAAGAAATGGATGACACTGCTTCCGGCGATTACCCTGTTTCTTTCGGTGCCGGCGATCGGCAAGACGGACGTGCAGGCGGAAGGGAGGCCGGGGATGGCAGAGTCAGCGGATTCGCTGTGGCTGGTCGGCCGGGAAGGCAACGGGAATTACACGATCTCGGACGATAACAGGACCCTCGGCCAGGACGGATGGGATGGCACGGCCGGCATGTTCGACCCTGTGGAGGGCAGCGCCGGATTCGTCATCGGGTACGGACTGACATTCACATCCGAGACCGTCCGTTCCATCATCGGACTGAGAAACAACGACGGGACATGGCTGCTGATGCGGCTGATCCGCAATGCCGGCGGCACGCTGTCCCTGTCACTGCAGCTGTGGGACAACAGCGGGGCATGGCAGACTTATTTCGGCGCGGACGTGCCGTGCGCCGCATCGGACCTTCAGGTCCAATTCATCCGACGCGCCGGATCGGATGAGATCGAATGGCGGATCACCGGTACGGAAGACGGGGTTTTATATTCATCGGAGATCTTCAGCCAGAAAGACTTTACGGCACCCGCTTTTCTCGATGGTCTTCTGACTTTGTCCATTGGCGGCGAGAGCGAAGGTTCCTGCGTTTTTTATGATCCCTATATCGGTTCCGGCGATTCGTATCTCGCGGCGTCCATCGCCGGGAAAACAACGGTCCCGGCCGGCGCGGCGCAGGAATACGCGATTTCGCTGAGCGACGGGCAAAGCCCTTCTTCCTGCCGATGGAAACTGGAGAAGGACGGCGGAGCGGTCGCTTCCGGGTCCGGCCTGACTTTTTCCTGCACATTCCCCTCGGAAGGCTCGTATCTGCTTCGCGCGGAGGCCGCCGGCAGCGGCGGCACCGCCGTCCGGACAGCCATGCGGATCGAAGCGGTCCCGGCCGGGGAAGCGCCGGGGGCTGACCCGATGGACCTGAGGAGCGAGCCGTTCGGGACGATCCTGTACGTGACCGATACGGGCGGGGGACAGGCATGGCAGCCGATCGTCACCGAGCTGACGGGGCTTTACCAGAAAAGCGCGCCTGCCGTGTCCGCCGGCTCTTTTGAGGACGCCTCCTCCCGGGACACCGCTGACCTGACGGTGATCCTCCACGGCGAAAGCCTGCTGTCGGACGCGGTTCCCGCTGCGGATTTCGAAGCGGCCTATGACGCCTTCGCCGCGGGACTGGCCGGACGGCTGCAAGAACGCTCTGTCGTCGTCCTGATGAATATTCCCGCGCTTGGACGGGACACGGAGCCTTCGTTTCTGGATCTGCACGCAGAATATAACGACGCGATCCGCCAGATCGCGCTGAAATACGGATTTCTCTGCGCGGATGCTTTTTCCTCCACTTCCGCAGCCCCGTGGACCCGCGGCGACCCGGACATCCTTGCCGGCGCGGTCATCGCCGCGCTGGCGCCCCGCTGCACCGCGCTGACAGCTTCCTCCCGCATCGCCGCGTCCCTGTGCACCAGCTATGCCCCCGCCCCGGCCACGGACGCGCAGAATGCCGCCGCAGCCGCGACGGCGCGGACAGCCGGTTCCGCGGACGCGCTGCTCGCGGCGCTGACGGACCCAGCCCTCCGTCTCGACCTCTCGCTTTTCAAAAGGCTTACGCCGGATCTGCAGGCAAAAGCCGCGTCGGAGCTTCTGGCCGGAGACCGGAGCGCGTGGACAGGCACCGCGGAGATCCAGAAGGCATTCAGCCGAAACGTATATGCCATCCGAATGGCAAATCCTGAAACGGACCATTTCACCGGGCCTTTCAAGACCATGGCGGTAGCGGGCGACAGCATCTCCGAGGGCGTCGGCGCGACCAGCCCGGCCTCGACCTGCTGGGTCTCCATCGTGCACCGCATGATCCGGGATGCCCAGGACGCGCCGCTGACGCTCCTCAACAAAGCCATCTCCGGGACCCTGATGACCGGTACGGCGGGATCGTTCGCCCCCGCGATCGACCGCGTCATGACGGACATCGTGGACAACAGCCCGGACCTCCTGTTCATCGCGTACGGGTTCAACGACCAGAGCCGGAATGTCAGCGTGGAAACCTTCGGCTCAGTCTACCGGCAGTACATCGACACCGTCAGGGAACATCTCCCGGACATCGCCATCGTTCTGGTAGGCCTGACTTACGCAAGGGACGACTCCGGGAGCGGGAGAATCCGCGCCTACAATGATGAGATCCGCGCCATCGCCCTGGAATACGGGCTGCCTTACGCGGATGTCTATACGGCGCTTTACGGCAGCAACTGGCTGCTGTTCGACGGATGCCATCCGACGGATCTCGGATATCGCGTCATGGCGGGAACCATCTACAACACGGTTGCCGGATGGTATGATCTCAGGCAGACAGATGTTTCCGCCGACAGCCATACAAGCGCGTCGAAGCAGGAACCGTCAAAGAAAGGCGGATTCCCGCCGGCGGCGGCCGGAGCCGCGGCCGCGGCGGGGATCGCTCTGGCCGCGGCGGCCGGGGCGTACGCGGTGCGCCGTCACGCGCGCCGGAAACCGGAGGTTTGACGATGAGAGCACAGACGGAACTGGAGACGGATGTCCTCGTGATCGGCGCAGGCCTCGCGGGGATCTGCGCGTCGATCCAGTCCGCAAGACTCGGCGCGGATACGGTCCTCGCGGAGAAAAGCCTGGTGCTGGGCGGGAATTCAGGCCCTGACGGCGGCGTGCATCCGTCGGGGGCGCATCGTTTTCACCCGTATGCGGCGGAAACGGGGATCATCGAAGAAATCACGGAACGCGCCGCCTGGATGCGGGCAAAGACCGCGTCGGCGGACCTTCACTACAACACAAGCCCCCTGTGGGACCAGGTCCTGGACGACATGCTTTCGGAAGCCGGCGTCCTGGTCCTTCGCAGCCATTACGCGCGGGAACCCGTCATGGAGGACCGGCGGATCCGCCGGGTGATCCTCGAGGATACGGGGACCTATACGACACGCTCCGTAGCGATCCGGTGCGCCGTGATCGACGCGTCGGGCGACGGGACCATCTCCGCGCTCGCAGGCGCGGCGCACCGCATGGGGCGCGAAGCGAAAAGCGAGTACGGGGAGCGGTGCGCGCCCGCGCAAGCCGACAGGATCACGATGGGCAGCAGCCTGGTCGCGATCGTCCGAAAGACGGACAAGCCCGTCGAGTTCATCCCCCCGGCCGGGACCCCGCCGTTTTTCCCCGGCTACGGCAGCTATCCGGTCTTCTCGCCCGGCCCGAAGGATGACCTGTACTATTTTTTCCCTACTGAAACGGGCGGCCAGCTCGACACCATCCTCGACGAGGCGGAGATCTTCCGCACGGCTCGCAGACTTCTGTTCAGTGCCTGGAATTATGTGAAAAATGAAAAATACGCCGAGGCGTCGCGGAACTGGGAACTGCTCTGGGTCGGACCGAGGGTCCTGAAACGGGAGAGCCGGCGCTTTTTCGGAGACTATACCCTGACGCAGAATGATGTGGAAAGCGGCCGGGTCTTTGACGATGCGATCGCATACGGCGGCTTTGCGGAAGACATCCACTACCCGCGCGAGGGCAGCCCCGAATATGTGAAGATCGTCTATTACGGAGTCCCGCCGATCTACACCATCCCCTACCGGTGCATCTATTCCCGGGATGTCGGCAACCTGCTTTTCGCGTCCCGGCTGCTGAGCGTTTCGCACATGGCGCACGGCACGGTCCGGTTGCAGAGGACTCTGTCCGCGATCGGCCAGGCGGCCGGCTGCGCGGCGGCGCTGATGAAAAAGTACGGAGTCTCCCCGGCGGAGATCGGACGGAGCCATATCGGCGAACTGCGGCAGCTGCTGCTTTCGGAGGACGCGTCGATTCCGGGGGCGAAAAACGAAGACCCCCTCGACCTTGCGCGCTCGGCTGCGGTGACCGCATCTTCCGAGCGCGCCTGGGGAGAGGACCAAGCGGAAAAATGGATCGCGATGGACAAGCCGATGGGTGTCATGCTCTGGGATTTTCCGGAAAGGCTCGAAAGCGCGCGTTTTCTGCTCGACAATACGGGAAGCCGGACCGTGACTGTCCGCACGGTGCTTCTGGAAAGGGCGTATCCTCAGAAATGGCAGTTTAAGGATGTGGGCACTGTTCAGAAGGGATTCCCGTATGAAAAAGCGGTCAACGAGGTCGAATGGGCTGACAACAACGACGCCGGCATTTTCCGCGAGATCCGCAGCATTTCCGCCAGGCTGAAGCCGGGCCGGAACCACCTGGAGTTTCCGTTTCACACACAGCTTCTGCCCAAGGATGAGACGTCGGACGAAGAACGGTACGTGATCCTCCTGCATGCCGGACCGGACGTCCGCATGGCAGCCGGCAATCGCTTCTGCGCCTGCTGCCGGAGAGTGGAGGAAGGGGATGGCGGATACACGGCTTTCGGAGACAGCCCGGTCTTCTCGATCATGCCCCGTCTGCCGTACGGCGAAGCCGCCAATGTCATTGACGGGGTCAGCCGGCGCTTTTCCAACAATCCGTTCCACGGATGGATGGCGGACGCGCATGGGAAGGAACCGCAGTTCCTGGAGTTTTCCTGGGAGACCCTGCAGCGGTTTTCCCGGGTGCAGATCACGTTCGATACGCTGGAGAGGACCTACCGCGAGATGCCGCTGGACAGCGGGAAAAAGGTGTCCCCGCGGCTCGTCCGGGATTACCGGATCGAGGCGTTCATCGATGGCCGCTGGGAAACGCTGTGCGACGTTACGGACAATTTCCGCCGTTTCCGCAGGCACACATTCGCGCCTGTGACTTCCGGGCGCCTTCGGATCCTCATCCGGCGCGTCTGGGACGAGGAGACCCCCGCCGCGGTCTATGAGGTGCGGGTGTATTGAGACCGGATCGCTGCCCGGCCTGCCGGAGGGACGCGCAGGCCGCCTGCGCTTTGCGCCGGGCGCCGGCGTCCGCTGCTTTGCCGTTTTGTATGCATATTACATATATATCATTATATTTTTTATAATACTTAGCTATTGTCTTTATCATGCTCCGGCTATAGAATGGTACTATCAAAAAACGCCACAGCGCCTTTGCGCGGGATCCGGGATCCGCGGGCCCCGATTGGCGGCGGATAGGACATTTGAGCCCCTCGGCAGGGCCGGACAGGAGTGAGCGGCAGTGAAAAAGACGATGTACATGGTGATTTATGAGCATTACGCGAATGCCATCATCGGATCGGAGCTGAAGCCCGGCGAAAAACTGCCGACCGAGCTTGAGATCGCGGAACAGTTCGATGTCAGCCGCATCACGGTCCGCAAGGCGATGAAAATGCTGACGGACAACGGACTCATCACGCGCATATCCGGCAAGGGCACCTTCATCAACGAAAAGCCGGTCTCTGCCGGCCAGGACAGGAAAGCGTATCCCTCCGGCGGAAAGCTCATCGGCGTGATGATGAGCGACATTTCCGCCGCGTTCGGGATCAAATTCCTGAAAGGCGTGCAGGCGGAGGCTTCGTCGAACGGCCATTCGATCCTGCTGCATATGGGTTATGCATCCCAGGAGGATGAGCATCACGGGGTCGAGCAGCTGATCGCCAACGGAGTGAAGGGGATCATCATCATGCCGGTGCACGGCAGCAGCTACAATCCCACGATCCTCCGCCAGGCGATCCTGGGATATCCCATCGTGCTGGCAGACATTTACCTCAATGGGCTGTCGGTCCCCTATGTCGGAAGCGATAACCGGAATGCCTGCAAGAAGCTGGTGGAATACCTTTTTACGCTGGGCCATACGAACATCGCGTTCATTTCCTCGATCGCAACGACTTCGGCCATTCTGGAGCGGCGCGACGGATTTATCAACGCCTATGCCGACCGGAAAATCTCCATGTATCCCGGGAACATATACCTGGACCTGCGCTGCACGATGCCCGGCAACGCCACGCCCGAGATCATCCGCGAAGACATCGGGAAGCTGAAGGCTTTTTTCGGCAACAACCGCAAAATCACCGCAGCCGTCGCCGCCGACCACAACATCGCTTCCGTTGTGAAGACGACACTGGAGGAGCTCGGCATGAGCGTTCCCGAAGACCTGTCGCTCGCGTGCTTTGACGAACCGGAATCTCCGTTTGTAAAAAAATATTACACCCATATCCGGCAGAATGAGTTCGAGATCGGAAAAATCTCGTGCCGCCTGCTGATCCAGGCCATGAATGGAGAAAACACTTCCCGGCGGATCACGGTCGAGACGGAGTTGATCGAAGGGACCAGCACCCGGCCGATCTGAGAGCCGGCAGCGGGCTTTGCCGCAGGATGATGAAAGGGGCTGTTCCGCCGGCACGCGCCGGTGAAACAGCCCCTTTTCCGTCTTTGCGGAAATGCTTGTGTAAAATCAGTTGTTGTTCGCGGTGATCTGTTTGACTTCCTCCAGGATATCCAGGCCGCCCGCATCCTTCCAGTCCTGGACGAACTGGTCGAAATATTCGATCGGCTGGGTCCCCATGAGGATCTCGCGGACCATGGCGTCCTCGCTGGACTGCAGGTAAGCCCACACATCCAGCATGCCCTCCGTCTTGTAGTAGAAGGCGGGGATGACCGCGTGGCACTCCGGCTGATCTTCCTGGATGGCAGCCATGTAGGTGTTGGTATATGTCACCCATCCGAGAGGATTCTCCCGGTCGCCGCCCGCCCAGGCTTTGGCCAGATCCCACGACTCCAGCGTTCCTTCGGTGATGTCATCCGGAACGGTCCCTTCGTCGATATAGGCCCGGAGCTTGCGTCCGCCTTCCGGGACTGCATTGTTGAGCCTGCAGGCGTAGCGCCCGGTCGGGATCAGGTAGGTCCAGTCCGTTCCGGCGTCGCGTACGGGCTTGAGAAGCTCATAGGAATCCTTGTCGATGCCGCCCATCATGTCCTGGGTGACATTGATCGTCTTGAACAGGACTTCGGGATGCTCGTACCCCTTGCGCACGCACATGAAATCGACCGTGGGGGCGCAGGAAAGGTAATTGAATTCGCCCTTGTCGTTGAGCGGGGCAGGGTAGCAGATCAGCTCGCCGCGCGGGTTGTTCTCGATGAAAGCCTGATTCCCGTACGGATAGGACCACGGGAAGAAGAACAGGCCGCACTTGCCGGTCAGGACGTTGCCCCAGATCTCTTCCCAGCCCTGGTCGAAGCTCTTGATGTCAATGATCCCGGAGGTGATCATGTCGCGCACTTTGGACAGGACGACCTTGTACTGGGGATCCACGGAACCGTAATAGATCTCGCCGTTCTCATCCTTCAGGAAGGCTTTGGGATAGACGCCGTACAAAGCGCCGATCGGCTCCAGGCCGAAGGAGTTGCGGTAGCCGTCAAAACAGTGCTCGCGGTTGATGTTGATGCCGACCGTATTGCCGGGGCCGTTCCCGCCGGGATCCTGCTCGATGAACGCGCGGGCTACATTGATGATTTCGTCGAGCGTTTTAGGCGGCTGCAGGCCGAGCATGTCGAGCCAGTCCTTGCGCACCCACAGCAGTGTTTCCTGGTAGCCGTTGTTCGTTCCGGGCAGCGCCATCAGCCTGCCGTTCTCCGTGACGGGGGTGAAGATGTCTTCGCCGTAGGAATCATAGATCTCTTTCAGCCTGTCGCTGAGGTATTGGTCATAATAGTCTGTCAGGTCTTCCAGCATGTCGTTCTGCACCAGCTGCTTGTACATGAGGTAGTCGTCGACATAGAAAATGTCGGGCAGGACGCCGGAGATGATATCCATGGAAAGCTTCTCATTGTAGTTTTCGGCCGTCCAGTTGACGGTGTACGTCACGTTGAGTTTTTCTTTCAGGACATCCGCGTAGGGGTTGTCCTCCATGGTCATGCCTTCCGGAGCGTTGGGGTTCGCGAAGGCGTGGCGGATCGTCGTGAAATTCACGGCGGTGTCATACTTGCCATACGGGCCTTCGCTGTCGGCGCCGCTGGGGGTGCCGGTATTGCTGCAGCTGATCACGCTGAACACCAGCGCGAGGAACAATGCGATGACTGCGATTTTTTTCATAGATTCACTCTCCTTGATGAGTCGACGCGTCTCCGGGATCGTCCCGGCCGGTCATTCCTGAGGCTGCGGATAGTCGACATTCTTGGGTCCGTTCCCGATGACCAGCATGTGGGAATACTCCACGGCGCTCGAATACGTGCCGAACCCGGCAACCGCGGCCTTGGCCAGGATGGTGTCCGACAGGCTGATCGGGCAGGTCTTGTCCATCAGCATGCCCTTGTCGCCCAGCACATAGACGCTCAGCTTGTTGCTGCCGGCTTCGCGGCGCAGCCCGTAGGAGAAGACGGTCGAGGAGGTGTCTTTCCATCCGTCCGTGGTGATGAGGGTCTTCCATACACGGTCAAGGACCTGGAGCACGATCTCCACCGAGTTGTTGACATAGCTCAGGGTGAAAATGAAGACTTCGTTGCCGTATACATCGCGGACAAAAAGCCTGCCGCAGGTCGGCTGGTCCTCGGGGTACCGCTTGATCATCCGCAGCGTCGCGGAAATGTTCCACGCGTCGCCGAGGCCCTGCGCCACATAGAACGCGATCCCGTGCTCGCCGTTGGCGTTGACGATGATCCGGTCGCCCGACATGGTGACAAGGTTGTTGATATACCATTTGCCGTCCGCAGTAAGATGGCCTTCATCGCCGACCGGCGGATCGGAAACGGTCGGGAGCGCCCCGAGGTTCATATCCACGGATGTCGGGAGAGTCCAGGTAATGGAGCTGGACGCGGAGGATGATGCCGCCGCGGACGATGCAGCGGAAGAGACCTTGCTCTGGGAAGCGGCTGTGGAAGACGAACCTGCCGCGGATGAGGCTTCTTCCGAGCTTGCGGCTTCGGAAACCACTTCGGAAGAGGCTTCCTGAGACTCCGACATCGTCGGCTCGGGTTCCGACGTCACGCCGGCGGATTCGGACTCCGACACCGTCGGTGTCACGGAGGCGCAGCCGAACATGGTCAGGGACAGAAGGCACGCGGTGATGGCGGCGAGCCATGAATAGAATATCCTGTGTTTTCTCATATGTACTTCCTTTCCTGTCTCTCATTCATGAAGATGGGCGCGCAGGGCAGCGCTTCCGCGATGCCCTGCGCATGTTCCGTGAAAAAAGTCCGGCAAGTCCGGCGGACAAAGGCTGCCTGTCATTTCGCGAAGATTTTCCTGCCGGCTGTCATGGCCGCGGCCGCTGCTGCGGCAACAGCCAGGACGATCAGCGCGTACGATCCGGAAGCATCACCGGTCTGAGGGCTGCCTGCTTCGGTCGGAGTAGCCTCTACGGTCGGGGTGGCTTCTTCGGTGGGGGTCGCAACCGGCGCTTCCGTGAAGGGCATCATTTCGGTGAATGTCTCGAAACCGGTGCGGGTCGCGACGCCGTAGTTCTTCACAAGGGCCAGGGAGCCTTCCATGGCGACATCCTGATCGATCAGGTTCGTATCGGGCTCGACGGCCTTCAGTATGACATGGACACCGGTCTCGGAGGTCTTGGCGATTTCAAAATAAAATTCGTTGCCGAGTCCGGTCGTCCAGCTCCCAACGGACGCCGGGGTAGACCAGTTGCCGTTGTAAAGGATCTGGTAGTTGGCGATGCATTTACCGCCTTCGCCGTTGAAATAGAAGACTTCCAATATGACGACAAGCTGTGGGCCTGCTTCATAATCGGTGTCGTCCCCGAGGAGAATGGATGCTTTCTGGCCGACATCGTCGCCCTGCGCGGCGTCGAAGGTCACCTTGGCGGAAGCTGTCCAGTTGCCTGTCAGCGGCGTGGAGGTATTCCAGATCCCATATACGTCATTGCCGTTGCCGGAACCGGAATCCTTGGCTTCAATGGCCTGCTGGGGAACATGGAAGAAATCGTACGGATCGTCCCAGGTCTCGCCGGCGGGCACGGTGAATCCCTCAAAGCCGGTGCGTGTCGCGACGCCGTAGTTCTTGAGCAGGTCGATCGCGCCGCTGTCCATCGCCACATCCTGGTCGATCAGCGCGGTGTCCGGGCCGATCGCGGTGAGCTTGACATGAACGTTGGTGGCGGAGGTCTGCTTGACTTCGAAGTAGAATTTGCCGCCGAGTCCGGTCGTCCAGCTGCCTACGGATGCCGGGGTGTTCCAGTTGTTGTTGTAAAGGTACTGGAAATTGGCGATGCATTTGCCGCCTTCTCCGCTGAAGAAAAACACT
>CAZDPQ010000026.1:0-26176 GCA_964507305.1 uncultured Oscillospiraceae bacterium | reverse complement strand
GTGGTTTGCAACGCGTATTTCCTGGATTTGTGGGGAATAAAGATTACAATTTACCCTGCTTGGAATCTCCTTGTTTTTTTTATTATCGTAGTGTACAATAAAAAACCGTCGGCACCTCCGGGGCAGAGTTTTCCGGTCCGCAGGGAGCACGCGACAAGTCGGGGTGTAGCTCAGGTGGCTAGAGTGCTTGCTTGGGGTGCAAGAGGTCGCAAGTTCAAGTCTTGTCACTCCGACCAAAAGAAAACCCTGATGCGTTTTGCATCAGGGTTTTTCCATTCGCCGTGCGGCCCGGCAGGCTATTCGGTACGGAACCGGATTTTCACCGTCCGGCCTTTCCGGACGCGGATCATCTTCTCGCGGCCCAGGCAGCGGATCGTGACGTTCTCATCCAGATTTCCGGTCAGCTCCGCGTCGACCCGGCCGGCATCCAGGTCCCAATCCGCGCTGACCGTATGACCGTGCTCCGCAACCATTCCGTCGAAACGGCCTTGCCGGATGCTTCCGGGCAAAGCGGGTATGATATAAAGAGCGTCGTTTTTGCATTGCAGGAACATCAGGGCGGTCCCGGCGGTGAAGCCCGTGTTTCCGTCCAGTTCGTAGATGCCGCCGCTGTGCGTGATCATCAGGTTGGGCCGGCTGAGGCGGCTGATGATGGCCTGGATATAGGTCAGGGCGTCATCGCCTCTCTCCAGGGCAGCGTAATAAAGGATCAGCAGGGTCACCGACCAGTTGCACGTAAGGATGTCCTCCGCGCCGGCCGCCAGTCTCCGTTCCAGGGTTTTTGCCGCGGCGGCGGCAAGCTGCGGCGTGGTTTCCGGGGTGATCCGATAAAAGGGATATAGCGAGAGCAGGTGGCTCATGTGCCGGTGATCCGGCCAATATTCGTCGTAATCGTCGAACCATTCCTGCAGCTGTCCGTGCTTTCCGATCCTGAAGCCGGCGGTTTTTGACCGGATCTCCCGGATCGTTCCGGTAAAATCATCGTGATGATCCAGGATCTCGCTGCATCGTGTCACGATATCGCAAAGCTCATCCAGAATCAGCATGTCGATGGCTGCGCCTTTCGTCACGCAGTGCCCCTTGCCGTTATGCAGAAACATGTTTTCCGGGGAATAGGACGGGACGATGACGGACTCCCCGGTGACGGGATCATCCATCAGGAGCGAGGCCAGGAATTTCAGCGAATCGAGGAGTACGGGGAAATGTTTTTTCAGAAAATCGCGGTCATTGGTGTACCGGTAATGTTCCCATACATGGGTCGCCAGCCAGGCGCCGCCTGAGACATGGAATCCCCATGGAATCCCCCAGCCGGGCGCCGTATAGCCGTAGGCGTTCGATACCGTATGCGCGGCAAATCCGTCGGCGCCGTACAGCTCCTTCGCCGTCCGCCTGCCGCTCGGGTACAACGTGCCGAGAAGCCATCGGAACAGGGGGATGCTGCAGTCTCCGAGGCCGGTAGCGTGGGAAGACCAGTAATTGAGCTGCGTGTTGATGTCAAGGTGCATGTCGTCCGTCCACTCCATCCGGCATGCGCGGTCGTCGTTCCACACGCCCTGGAGGGCGGCGGGAAGCAGGGAGTCCGGCATGGAAGAATTATAGAGGAGATAGCGCCCGTATTGAAACAGGAGGGCGGTCAGGTCATGGTCCGACGGATCATCGCGGAATCGGCGGATCCTTTCGTCGGTGGGCAGCGCGGAGTTGGAATTCGCCGGCAGATGGAGCGTGCAGCGGTTCATGGCTTCGGAATGGATGGTGCGATGATCCCGCGCGATGGCTTCCCAGCCCGTCCGGACCGCCGCTTCCGCCAGAGACCGCGCCGCTTCCTCCGGATCAGGCCCCTGCATGCCGGTCGCTGCCGCCAGATGGCACTCACAGTACATGCTGCCGGTGATCCGGACCGTGTTGCCGGATGGAACGCTTTTCCCGTCTGTCACGATCCGCAGATCGATTGCGAAACGGGTCCCGCTCCTGCCATCGCTGTGAAGGGATTCGACCGCTTTGCCCGACACACGGAGCCCATCGGGCGATACCGCAAGGACATGGGGATTCGAACGACCGTCCAAACTGACGGTGATTTCCGGCAGAGGCCGGCCGCCGGCCGTGATCCGGGAGCACAGGACTTTATCCTTATTGGAGATAAAGCTTTCGCGCAGAAATATTGTGCTATTTTCAGTGAAAATATCGGCGGCGATCCCCGTCTCCAGGTCGAGCGAGCGTTCGGTCAGCGTCAGATGTTCCGGAAGCGCGAACCCGAACCGGCCCATCGGCAGCTGCGTGCCGTAATTTTCCTTGGTTCCCAGGCATTCCGCCAGCCATTCATCCGCCCGGTCAAACCGGTTTTCCATGATCAGTGCCCTTGCCTGTGCCATGGCGCCGGCGGCCTTTTCCCCGATGCTTCTGACAGGCGGCTCTCCGGACCAGCAGGTGTTTTCCGACAGGTCAAACGTGCCGCCGGCTCCCCCGTAGACCATCGCGCCCAGGTGACCGTTCCCCAGAGGAAGGGCTTCGGTCCATTTCCCGGCTGCGTTTCGATACAGTAACCTCATGCGGCACCTCCTGCGGCATAACACCGGTGAATCTTTCATCCTTTATCAAGATAACATCCATCGGATGAATGCACCATAGCATTTTATTGCAGCAGGGCGATATGTGATATTATCACGGATATTACGTGTAAAACCTTATAGAATCAAGACATCATAAGCTTGCCTGCAGGCAAAACCTGCCGGCGCACGACCCTGATGAAAGCTGGTGTCTGAAATGAAAAATGTAGGAACCGTTGACCGTATCATCCGTATCATCATCGCTGTACTGTTATTCAGCCTTTTCTTCCTGCTGCAGGGAGGCCTCAAATGGCTTGGATTGCTGGGACTGATCCCGCTCGTGACGGCAGTCGCCGGGGTCTGCCCCCTGTACCTCCCCTTCCACATCTCGACAAGACGCAAGAAGGACTGAAGACGTTTCCTTTGAAAAATCATCCCCGAAAAATCATCCCGGATCCGATCCTTCGATGCGATCGGGGTCCGGGATGATTGCGAAAGGTCCGGAAATCGGCAGCGCATTCAGCGCTTGCCGGGATCGAACGGGACGCCCGAGGCTTTCGGGGCCTGGGATTTGCCGGATGTAAAGGCAAGCACGATCATCGTCGCGACATAGGGCAGCATCTTGTAGACGACGTTCGGGATCGCCAGGTCGACCAGGACGGTGATGCCGGAATAAGCGGCCGATATGGTCTTGAGCAGTCCGAAGAAAAACGCTACGATGAAGATGCGCCAGGGCTTCCATTGGCCGAAAATCAGCACCGCGAGGGCTAGGAAGCCGTATCCGGCGACCGTGGCGTTGAAGTCGGTGGAGGTCGGGATGACGAAAATCAGGCCGCCGAGTCCGGCGAGCCCGCCGGAGATCATGACGCCTGCGTAGCGCATGCGGCGGACATTGATGCCGACGGAGTCCGCCGCCTGTGGATGTTCGCCGCAGGAACGCAGACGCAGGCCGAAACGTGTCTTGTAGAGGATGATCGCCGCCGCCACAAGGATCAGGATCCCCAGGTAATTGGTGATGTAGGCGTTCTTGAACAGCAGGTCGCCGAGGATGGGGATGCTTCCGAGGATCGGGACTTCTTTGATGCGAAATGTGTTCGTGAACTGGATCTGCTGGATGCCCTGGGTCTGGATCATCCGGGCGGTGAAAATCGCGAAGGCCGGCGCGAACATGTTGAGCGCCGTGCCGCTGATCACCTGGTCCGCGTTCATGTTGATCGACGCGTAGGCATGCAGCAGCGAATAGATCACCCCGGTCGCGATGGCGACGAGGATCGCCAGCAGCAGCAGGAACTGTCCCTGCATCCGGTCTTCCATCCTGTTGATGAAGTAGATCCCCGTGAAGGCGCCCATGATCATGATGCCTTCAAGGCCGATGTTGACGACGCCGCTCCTCTCGCTGAACATCCCGCCGAGCGCCACGATCAGGAGGGGGATGGAGAAAATCATCATCTGCGTGAAAAGAAAATACACTTCATTCATCCGACCTCACCTCCTCTCCGCCGCTTGACCCGTCGGGCGGGGAATCAGGCTTCCTGCCGGCTCCCGGGGCCGGAGGCGTATCTTCCCGGGCTCCTTCGAGGGCCAGCTTGTGTTTCCGGCTGCCGAACCGGTTGATCAATTCTCTGACGATGAGAGCGAACGCGCTGAAATAAATGACGACCGATGTCATGATCGTGATGATCTCGGGCTTGAATCCGTGGATCTGCGCCTGGAAGCCTCCCTGCGTGATGTAGGCGATGAACAGGGCGGAGAAAACGATGCCGATCGGGTTCGACATGCCGAGCAGCGCCACCGGGATGCCGTTGAAGCCCTCGTTGGCAAGGATGTCGACGACCTCGATGCACTTGCCGGTCTTCGCCAGGTACAGCAGTCCGCCGCCGATTCCCGCAAGCGCTCCCGAAATCGTCATCGACAGCATGATCCCGCGCGCGGAATTGATCCCCGCGTATTTCGCGGCGTCCATGTTGAATCCGCAGGCCTTGAGCTCATAGCCGAACGTGGTCCGGCTGAGCAGGATATAGATCAGGATCGCACAGCCGATCGCGATGAAAATCCCGCCGTTGACGCTCGAACCGGGAAAAAGCTTGTCCATCCCCCATCTCGGCACCACGGCGATCGGATCCTTCGACTGGTTCTTCAGGCTGTTGTAGACCGTCTCCTTGACCAGGTAGTTGACCAGATACATCCCGATATAATTCATCATGATCGTGGCGATGACTTCGTTGACGCGGAAATAGGCGCGGAAAATGCCGGGGATCAGGCCCCACAGCGCTCCGCCCGCCGCGGCGGCGAGCAGTGCCAGGATCCAGTGGATCTGCGGGGGCAGCGACGTGTACGTGACGCTGACATAGATCCCGCAGTAGGCGCCGACAATGAGCTGTCCGGACGGTCCGATGTTGAACAGCCCGGTCTTGAAGGCGAAGCCGACCGCGAGGCCGGTCATCATGATGGGCGTCGCGATAGCCAGGACGTTGCCGACCCCCTTGAGGCCGCCGCCGAATCCGCCGGCCAGGATCGTCGCGAACCCTTTGAGGGCATTCTGCGGGCCCGATATCAACAGAATGACAAATCCGATCAGCAGTCCGAGCAGGATCGCGGAAATGGAAGACGTCAATTTCACAACCGAATCTTTTTTCATCTTCATGTCTCCGTCACCGTCCTTCCCGCGGCAGAGTTTTGTCGGGCGGCTGCCGTTGCGGCAGGATCATGTCGGGCGGCTGCCGTTGCGGCAGGATCATGTCGGGCGGTTGCCGCTGGGATCCCGACATATACAGACCGAGCTCCTGCATGGTGATCTCCCGGGGTCTGACATTCGCGACGATCTCCCCCTCGTAGATCACGAGGATGCGGTCGCTGACATTCATGACTTCTTCGAGCTCGAGGGAGATCAGGAGGACCGAACGCCCCTGGTCCCGGTGGTCGATCAGCTGCTTCGAAATGTATTCGATCGCGCCTACATCGAGGCCTCTTGTCGGCTGGACGGCAAGGAGCAGTTCGGGATCCTTGTCGATCTCCCTCGCGACGATCGCCTTCTGCTGGTTGCCGCCGGACATGCTGCGCGCAACCGTCGCGGCGCCCTGGCCGCTGCGGATGTCGTATTTGCGGATCAGGTATTCGGCATACCGGTCGATCTCGCGGAACCGCATAAAACCGTTTTTCTGGAAACGCTTCGTGAAATAGGTCTGGAGGACCAGGTTTTCCGCCAGGGTATAGTCAAGGATCAGGCCGTGCTTGTGGCGGTCCTCCGGGATGTGGGACATCCCGCCGGTGCTCCTCTTGCGGATCGAGGCACGCGTGATGTCCCGGCCGTACAGGCTGATGCGGCCGTCGTCGGCATGCATGAGCCCGCTGAGCGCATAAACAAGCTCCCTCTGGCCGTTGCCGTCGATGCCCGCGATGCAGACGATTTCGCCCTTGCAGACATCGAACGATACCTGATGGACCACATTCTTGCTCGAGTTTCTGGCCTTGACGGTAAGGCCGCGGACCGAAAGGATCGGCTCGCCCGGCGTGCTCTCGCTCTTTTCGATGATCAGGTCGACCTTGCGGCCGACCATGTACTCGGAAAGTTCTTCCTTGGATACGCCGGCGACGTCGACCGTGCAGACGTTGCGCCCTTTGCGCAGGACGGTACACCGGTCCGCCACCATTTTGATCTCATTGAGCTTGTGCGTGATGAAAACGATCGATTTTCCCTTCTCGATCAGGGAGCGCATGATCTGCATCAGGTCCCCGATCTCCTGGGGTGTCAATACGGCGGTCGGCTCGTCGAATATCAGGATGTCATTTTCGCGGTACAGCATCTTGAGGATCTCGACTCTCTGCTGCATTCCGACCGTGATGTCGGAAATATAGGCGTCCGGATCGACCCGGAGACCGTACCGCTCGGAGATCTCCAGGACTTTTTTCCGCGCCGCGGCAAGGTCCAGGAACCCGCCCCGGACCGTCTCATCCCCCAGGATGATGTTTTCGACCACCGTGAAATTGTGGACCAGCTTGAAATGCTGGTGGACCATCCCGATCCCAAGGTCGTTCGCGTCGTTGGGATTGCGGATGGCCACTTCTTTGCCATCCTTGTAGATCTTTCCGGAATCCGGCTTGTAGAGTCCGAAAAGGATGCTCATCAGCGTCGACTTCCCTGCTCCGTTCTCTCCCAGCAGCGCGTGGATCTCCCCTTTGCGCAGCTGCAGAGTCACACGGTCATTGGCAAGGATCCCGGGGAATTCCTTGGTGATGTCGACCATTTCGATAACATATTCCATATAGGCCGTCTCCCCAACCGATGGTGGATCGACAGAGAGGTGCCGCGAAGCACCTCTCTGTCGATCCGTTCATACTGCCTGTGACCCCGGCCTGCCGGAGACACGCGCTACCGCGGCGGCTTTGCGGCGCGGAAAGCCGGATCACTCGATCGAGGTGACCTTGACCACTTCGAGCGGGATATCGGTGAGGGCGACGGCGTTCCCGGAGGAATCCGTGTCCTTCTTGATCGATGTGCGGATGCTGTCGGTGTCGGCGACAAGCTTGGCATAGATCGCGTCATAGTCCGCCTTGGTGAACGTGGTGAACCTGCTGAAATCATCGGGAAGGCCCACGCCGTCGACCGTGACGTCAAGAGTCGTGCTCTTGCCGCCCTGGAAGCTGCCGGCATAATAATTGGTCAGCGCATCATAGACCGCGATGCTGAGCATCTTCATGGCGGAGGTGATCACGGTCGCGGACTGGGACGACTGGTCGACATCCACGCCGATGACCTTCTTGCTCTCGGCTTCCGCCGCCGCCATCACGGAGTTGCCGGCGCCGCCGGCCGCCGCGAAGATGACTTCCGTGCCCGCATTGAACCACGAGGCGGCCATCGTCTGATATGCCGCGTCGGGTCCGAACCCGCCGAGGTAATGGTATTTGATCTCAACGGAATCCTTGGCAAGGGCAAGCTCCTTGGCTGCATAATCCGCGCCCTGCACGTATCCGTATCCGAACCGGACTACGGCCGGAACCGCCATGCCGCCCATGAAGCCGAGCTTCCGGTAGCCGTCCTTCACCGCCGCGTAGCCCGCAAGGAATCCGGACTGCTCTTCGGCGAAGAAGATCGACTGCACATTGTCCTCGATCCTCGCGACGAAATTCTCATAGTCTCCGTTGTTGGGCGATCCGTCGATCAGGATAAACTTGGTCTCCGGATAGGTGTCCTGGGCCTGGAAAACCGCGGGCTCGAATAGGTAGCCGGGGCAGACGACCACTTTGGCGCCGGCTGAGATCGCAAGGCCGATCGCCTCGACATAGGCGTCCGTGGTCTTCGCGCTCGGCTGATAATACTTGTACGAGATGCTCTTCTCGTCGGCGTACTTCTTGAGCCCTTCCCATGTCCCCTGGTTGAACGACTTGTCATTGATCGTTCCGACGTCGGTGATCAGGGCCAGCTCGAACGTATCACCGGCGCTGGAAACCTCGCTGCCCGAGGCTCCGGGTGTGTTGGTCGCCGCGGGCTGGCATGAGACCAGCGTCGCCAGCAGGATCAATGGAACCATGACTAGAAACAATACTCTTTTCATACTTTCCCTCCCTCTTACGAGTTATAGTTCAATTTTACTATTTTACAAAAAAGTTACAAGCCTTTTTCGATATTATGAATAAAATAATGTCGGCGCGTCGTTTGTTTTTCGGCACTTTCGTTATTTATCCGATGAAACCGCTTCCCCCTGTTCCGCCTCATGCTGACGGACCATGCGGATGATCGAGCTGCTTCCGAGCCTCGAAGCGCCGATCCCGAGAAATTCCCACGCGGTCTCCAGGCTCCGGATCCCGCCGGCTGCCTTGATCTTCACGGACGGCCCTACATACTGCTTCATCAGGCGCAGATCCTCCGCGGTCGCGCCCCCCGTCGAAAAGCCGGTCGATGTCTTGATGTAGTCAGCCCTGGCGTCGGTCACGATCTCGCACATCCTCATCTTCTCGTCATCGGTCAGCAGGCAGGTCTCGATGATGACCTTGAGGATCTTCTCTCCGCAGGCCTCCCGGATCTCGCGGATCTCGCGGAGGATCTCCCGGTACCTGCGCTCCTTCAGTGCGCCGATCGGGATGACCATGTCGATCTCGTCCGCACCGCCCGCGATCGCGTCATTCGTCTCGAACACTTTCGCCGCCGTCGTCATGTAGCCGTTCGGAAAGCCGATCACCGTGCAGACCGCCATCCGCCCGGCGCAGTACTCTGCCGCGGCGGGGACATACATCGGGGGGATGCAGACCGACGCTGTGCCGTATTCGATCGCTTCGCCGCACAGCGCCAGGATCTCACCGGCCGTCGCCGTCTGCGACAAAAGGGTATGGTCCGTCGCGGCAAGAATTTTACCGATATCCATGTTCCGCTCCTTTCGCCGGGCAATCCCCGGCATATGCTCTCCGCAGGCTTCCCCTGCTTCCCATTATAAAGCTTTCAGCCGGAAATCGCCTTCCGTCATTCCCTGCCCGCGGCATTGTCCTCTTTCGCCGCCTCCTGCCTCGGAAAACGGCGGTGCATATACAGCACGAGCGCTCCGCTCATCAGGCCGGAAATCAGGAGCAGGACCCGCTGTCCGCCGAACGGAAATCCGCTGCGGTTGACGGCGCCGAGAAGGAATGATCCGGCCAGCGCCGCGAGGAATCCCGACGTCCCGCTGATCGCGCCGCTGACACCGATGTAGGCCGTGCTCCGTGCCGGGTTGACGAAGTGGAACTGAAAATTGAAAAACGCGATGTTCAGCACGCTCCAGGCTACGTTCGCGACGACCGCGGCGGCAGGATAGAACCAGCCTGCATTCCCGCGCGTCAGAAAGATGAACAGGATCTGCGAGGCGGCGAAAATCAGGATCGCGATCTTGATGACATGGCCCCAGGAGGTGCGGTCCGCGAAGCGTCCCCAGACATTGACGATCAGCGCTTTTTCGATGGTGACCGCGAAGGCGACGACGCCGATGGCGGTGTAGCTGATGCCGATGTTGTCGATGAAATAGAGCCCGAGGTACGGGATGCAGATCTGCGCGGAGATCTGCCAGAGGATCAGAACGACGATGACTCTGGCGAAAGCTTTGTCCCGGAGCGGCTCGAGGATGGACTGGAATGTGAATCGCCCTTTCGCGAGGCCGGATGCCGGCTCATAGGTCTGCGCCACATAGACGATGTCTACGATCGATACCGCCAGCAGGAAAAAGCCGACGACGGCGAATCCGGTCACGATGCTGCCGGCCTGCTTGAACCGGTCGAGGACGGGGCTGACGGACACCATGGCGGCCGCCACGAACAGCAGGCTCAGGCGCTCGCGCATGCTGAAGTACCGGGCGCGCAGCCTTGCAGGAACCAGAGACACCAGCCAGTTGGAGGCGGAAGGGCCGGCAGCGGTGCCGGCGATAAAAGCGGCCGCGTAAGTCACGATGATCAGCGCGGCGGTCGCCGCGCCGGGCCCGAACAGCAGCGGATAAATGAAAATGACGGACATGCAGACGCGTTGGATCGCGATGCCCGTGACCACGAAAGCTTTCTGCGCATTGAGCCTCTGTGACAGGGCGGCGCCGACGATCTGGAAAGCGGCGGCCAGGACCGGGATGGCCAGGATGAGGCCATTGATCTCCGCCGGAACGCCGGCGTATTTCAGAAGCCCGGCGAGGTAGCTCCCGGCGCAGATCGACGAGATGATATAGATCGAGATGTTGTCGATGACGAAATTCCGCCGGCCCCGCTCGATCTTCTTCCCTTCTTCCGGCAGCGCCTCGAACTCCGCTCTGCGCAGGCTGTCCCGGCTTTTCACTTTTTCATAGGCACTCCTGATCGTCGCGTGCATGGTTTCCTTCCGGCCGCGCCCGGCATCCGCCGGCACAGCCCTTCGCTATAATAGGTCAATTTAAATTATATCGGATGGAACGGTTCTTGGCGATACCGATCGAGTTGTCCTTTCATTCCATTCCCTCCAATTCCTTGAAAACCAAAGGCGAATAAAATGTCTCTGTGCCGATCACAATGGAAAAATAGGAACCGATGACGGTCCGGAACCAGCCGTATTCCCCGTTTACGCGGCGGACCTGGATCCATTGCCTATCATCCGTTTTGATCAGCGTGATTTTTTCCCCTTTGCGGGCAGTGATGGATGCAGACGGTGATGACAGGTCCGCATACAGGGGAAGATCCATTTTCAGCGTCAGCTGGGGATGTTCAGTTAGCGACGCGTCCTTCATTTCAATGATCGGGTCGCAGGGGTCAAAGGTGAAAAAGCCGTTGGCACCGATCCGGATGATGAGAGGGAAATACCAGTAATTATAAACAACCGTTCCCTCCGCATACATGACAATGGCTCCATTTCCGCTGATTTTTTCGGGCAAAAGGGATATCGGCTTATGGATGTCCGTCCCGGAATCCGGATCGCATGCGACGAATGAATCCCAGATCGATCCCCGGTAGATAATGTCTTTGCCGGTATAATAGAAAAAGTAGGAACACAGCCAGTCAAAACTTCCTCCCTCGTGCAGGATGTCGATATAGCCGTCCTGTTTGTCCAGGTCCGTCAGGACAAGCCAGGAGGAAGTCCAGTCGTCGCAGTCGAGGATCAGGGAAACCGATTTGCCGTTGATCACCAGGTTGTATTTATCACAATAACAGTCCGGATCATCTTCGTAATCAATGGATACGATCTCTTTTACGCCGTCGCTGTTCAGATCCACACTATATTCATATTGGCTTGATAGGACCTGAAACACATTGCCGGCGGAATCGACCGGAAGGACAGACAGATCGATCCGTTCCCGCGGAATGGCCGTCGGCGAAGGCGATGCCGCCGGTGAAACCGCGGTATCGGATACGGCGGTCGGAGACGGCGGATTCGTAACGGAAGGCGTCGGGGCGGATGAGCGGTTTTCTGAAGAAGAGACGGGTGAGGGGGTTCCCGCATAACCACAGGATGCCATGCAGATCGCCGCAAGCAACGCGGACAGAAGAGATGTGAACAGTGCGGAACTTCGGATTGCAGATAGCTTCATCGATCGATCCTCCGACGGAAAACCTGGCATATATTGATTGTAATGATTATACCATTCATTGACAGCATCCATAACGGCATGCCCGTCTGATGCGGCAGCAGCAGGACAAAAAGATTTGCGGGCCTTCCGGCCCGCAAATCGCGTGATGGTATTATGATCCATGAAGGGAACGGTCAGTCGTCGCGGAACCCGCCGCGCTTTTTCTCAGGCCTGGGACCTCTGTGGTCCCCGCCGCCCGGTCTTCCGCCGCGGTCGCCGCCGCGGTCGCCGCCGTGCGGGCGGAACCCGCCTCTGCCGCGGTCGCCGTGGTCGCTGCCTCTGGATCCGCCTTCCCTCGGGGGCTGCTCGACATAATCCTCGGGCTTCTCCGTGCAGTCGCGCATCGAAAGGTTGATGCGGCCCTGCGAATCGATCTCGACGACCTTGACATTCACATGGTCGCCTTCTTTGACGACATCCTCGACCCGGTCGACGCGATGCCATGCCATCTTCGAAATGTGGACGAGCCCTTCCTTGCCGGGCAGGAACTCCACGAACGCGCCGAACGTCATGAGCCTCGTGACAGTGCCGGCATACACCATCCCGACCTCGGGATCGTTGGCGATGCCCTCGATGATCGCGATCGCGCGGCGGCCCGCCTCGATGTCGATGGCGGAGACATAGACATTGCCGGTCTCCGAATCGATGTCGATCTCGGTGCCGGTCTCCGCGATGATGCGGTTGATGACCTTGCCGCCGGAGCCGATGACCTCGCGGATCTTGTCAAGGGCGATGGTCGTCTGCAGGATCTTCGGCGCGTATGGCGAAAGCTCGGGCCTCGGCGTGGAGATGCAGGGCAGGATGACCTCGTTGATGATCTGAAGGCGTCCGCTGCGGGTCATCTCGAATGCCTGGCGGATCATGTCGTAGGAAAGCCCGTCGACCTTGATGTCCACCTGGATGGCGGTGATCCCTTCCGTCGTGCCGGCGACCTTGAAGTCCATGTCACCGAAGAA
Source organism: uncultured Oscillospiraceae bacterium (assembly GCA_964507305.1). Lineage (GTDB taxonomy): Bacteria > Bacillota > Clostridia > Saccharofermentanales > UBA5734 > JAQVYV01. Next base: position 13,636 of record CAZDPQ010000026.1, on the reverse strand, counting down.
ATCCTCGATGCCCTGGATGTCCATGAAGACAAGGAAGTCCTTGTCATTCTGCTCGTTGACGATCAGGCCCGTCGAAATGCCGGCCACCGGCCGCTTGATCGGGACGCCCGCGTCCATGAGCGCCAGCGTGCTGCCGCAAACGGAACCCTGGGAGGTCGAGCCGTTGGACATCGACACTTCGGACACGCAGCGGATCGCATAGGGGAAATCAGCTTCGGACGGAAGGACCGGCAGAAGCGAACGCTCGGCGAGCGCCCCGTGGCCGATCTCGCGGCGTCCGGGCGAACGGTTCGGCTTGGCCTCCCCGACACTGTACCCCGGGAAATTGTAGTGATGCATGTAACGCTTCTTGTCCTCTTCGTCAAGCCCGTCCAGCATCTGGACCTTGGACAGCGACGCGAGCGTGCAGATCGTCATGACCTGGGTCTGTCCGCGCTGGAAATAGCCGGATCCGTGGACTCTCGGCAGATAGCCGACATCGGCGCTCAGCGGCCTGATCTGGTCGATCCCGCGTCCGTCGACCCTCCGGTGCTCTTTGAACAGATACTCCCGGACGACCTTTTTCTCCAACTTGTAAATGGCATCGCCGGCATACCGGGCCCATTCTTCATTGGCTGCGGCGAGCATCTCCCGCGTCTCCGCCGTGAGAGCCGCGACCGCCCCGTCCCGGACGCTCTTGTCTTCCGCGAGGACCGCGGCGCGCATCTTGTCATAGGCGAATCCGCGGACCGCCTCGAACACGTCGGCCGGAACCTCGATCGCGGTGTACTCGAACTTCGTCTTGCCGATCTCGGCGACGATTGACTGGATGAACGCGACGACTTCCTTGATCACCGAGTGCCCTTTGATGATCGCGTCGAGCATGACCTCGTCGGGCACTTCATTCGCGCCGGCCTCGATCATGCTGATCTTATCCGCCGTCCCCGCAAGGGTCACGTACATCGCGCTCTTCGCGCGCTGGTCGGCGGTGGGATTGAACACGACTTCGCCGTCCACAAGGCCCAGGGCGACGCCGCCGATCGGGCCGTTCCACGGGATGTCCGAAATCGCGACCGCGGCGGAAGAGCCGATCATGGCCGCAATCTCCGGCGAGCAGTCCTGGTCGACCGACATCACCAGATTGTTGACCGTCACGTCATTGCGCAGATCCTTGGGGAAAAGCGGACGCATCGGACGGTCGATGACCCTCGATGTCAGGATCGCCTTTTCGGAAGGGCGGCCTTCTCTCTTGATGAATCCGCCCGGGATCTTGCCGACCGCATAGAGCTTTTCTTCGTAATCCACGCTCAGAGGGAAATAGTCGATGCCTTCTCTGGGCGATGCCGACGCGGTGGCGGTCGACAGGATCACGGTGTCGCCGTAGCGGATCAGGACCGATCCGTTGGCGAACTGCGCCAGCCTGCCCGTCTCGATCGTGAGAGGCCTGCCGGCAAGGGTGGTTTCATACATTTTTTTCATACAAATACCTCCATTGTATGGATGCTGCAATGGCGGTAGTCTGTAGATTCTGTCACCGGAGCATCCGCCGGGAACACAATCTACCTTCTACTGCTTGCAGCATCGGCTGATTTTATCCATCATTTCAAAGTGCGCGTGTGTGCGTTTTGAAAAAGATGCCGATGAAAAAAAGGTGGCAAGCCTCGCGGCTCACCACCTGCAACTGCCTACTTCCTGATGTTGAGCCTCTCGATGAGCGCCCTGTAGCGTTCGATATCCACTTTCGTCAGATAATCAAGCAGTCCTCTCCTCTTGCCGACCATCGTGAGCAGTCCTCGCCTGGAATGGTGGTCCTTCGCGTGGATCTTCAAATGTTCGGTGAGGTGGTTGATCCTCTCGGTGAGAAGGGCAACCTGCACTTCCGGGGACCCCGTATCGCCCTCGTGTGTGGCGTACGCGGTCATGATCTCCTGTTTCTTTGCCTTGTCCATCTATGGATCCTCCTGTCAATAGTCCGATGACAAAGTATGCGGTCTGGACAGTCCGTCAACCTTGTTCACGGCAAATACCAAATGATTATACCTCACGAAGCCGGATTTGACAAGCTATGGCGGCATGAACCGAAATCGGTGCTGCCGGCCCGTCCGTCAGAGCCTGGACTTGAAATCCGCGTACCCGAACTGCCGGACGATCCGGATCCCCCCGTCCTCCCCGGCCGTGGCGATCGAAGGAAGGCCGATCCCGTTGAACGTGTTGTTCTTGACCATCGTGTAATGCGCCATATCCCGGAAGACGACCCGGTCCCCGGGCGCGAGCCGCCGGTCGAACGAATAGTCCCCGATGACGTCCCCCGCGAGGCAGGTCACCCCGCCGAGCCGATATGTGTGCGCCTTCTCGCCGGGCTGTCCCGCTCCGATGACCTCGGGGCGGTAGGGCATCTCAAGCACATCCGGCATATGGCAGGATGCCGAGGTGTCGAGGATCGCGATGTCCATGCCGTTGCGGATGACGTCCAGGACCGTCGAGACCAGGAACCCCGTGTTCAGTGCGACAGCTTCTCCCGGCTCGATGTAGACCTCGACCCCGTACTTCTCCCGGAAAAAGAGGATCGCCCGGACAAGTCCGTCCAGGTCATAGCCTTCGCGGGTGATGAAATGACCACCTCCCATGTTCAGCCATCGCATCCGGGCGATGTGGCGCCCGAACTTCTCGTCGACGACGGGCACGGTCCGCAGGAGCGTGTCCGATCCCTGCTCGCAGAGTGTATGGAAATGCAGGCCTGAGATCCCGTCCAGCTCATCGGGTTCGAAGAGGTCCGCGGTCACCCCGAGCCTTGAATTGGCATAACAGGGATTGTAGATCGGCACCCGGATCTCGGAGTATTCGGGGTTCACGCGGATCCCGCATTCCACCGGCCGGCCCCTGCCGGCGTCATTGTGCCGGCGCACGGTGCCGCGCCAGGCTTTCCACTGGGAAAAGGAGTTGAAGACGATGTGGTCGGACACGCGGAGGATCTCCCCGAATTCCGACGGGATGTATGCGGGCGCATAGGTGTGCACCTCTTTGCCCATCTCCTCGAAGCCCAGGCGCGCCTCGTTGAGCGAACTGGCCGTGATGCCGTTCAGGTAGCGCCCGATCAGCGGGAAAAGCGAATACATGGAAAAACCCTTGAGGGCCAGCAGGACCCTGCAGCCGGACCGCTCCCGGACGGAAGCGATGGTCTCCAGGTTGCGGCGCAGGAGCCCTTCGTCCACGACATAGCATGGAGACGGGAAAAGGCTGAAATCGATCGCTCCCAACTCTTACATGCCCTCCAGAAGCGCCGGCCCGAAATCCTCCTGCCACGGCAGGCCCTGCCGTCCGATCTCGTCCATGAACGGGTCCGGATCGAACTCCTCGACATTGCGGACGCCGGGCTGCTTCCACATGCCGCGCAGGACCATCATGGCCCCGGTGACGGCGGGGACGCCCGTCGTATAGGAGATGGCCTGCGACCCCACTTCCGCGAACGCCTCCTGGTGATCGCAGATGTTGTACAGATAATATGTCTTCTCTCTGCCGTCCCGGATGCCCTTGAAGATGCATCCGATATTGGTCTTGCCCTTCGTCCGCGGGCCGAGCGACGCCGGGTCGGGCAGCACGGCCTTGAGGAACTGTAGGGGGATGATCTGTTTCCCTTCAAACTCGACCGGGGCGATCGATGTCATGCCGACATTCTGCAGGACCCGGAGATGGTTGAGGTAGTTGTCCGAAAAAGTCATCCAGAAACGGATCTGCCGGACGCCGGGGATGTTGCAGGCCAGGGATTCGAGCTCCTCGTGGTAGAGCAGGTACACCTTCCTGGGTCCGATGCGTGCAAAATCGTAGGTCTGCGACAGCTCCAGCGGCTTCGTGACGACCCATTCGCCGTCCCGGAAATACCGGCCGTTCGCCGTGATCTCCCGGATGTTGATCTCGGGGTTGAAATTGGTCGCAAACGGGTAGCCGTGGTCTCCGCCGTTCGCGTCGAGGATGTCGATGCTGCGGATCTCGTCAAAATGGTGCTTGCGCGCCCAGGCGCTGAAAACGCCGGTCACCCCGGGGTCGAAGCCGCATCCGAGGACAGCCGTGATGCCGGTTTTCTCGAATCTCTCCCGGTAGGCCCACTGCCATTGATACTCGAATTTCGGGATGTCCGGCGGTTCGTAATTGGCTGTGTCAAGGTAATCGGTCCCGGTCTCCAGGCAGGCGTCCATGATGGTAAGATCCTGATACGGGAGCGCGACGTTGATCACGATGTCCGGGCCGAAATCCCGGATCAGGGCCGCGACCTGCGCCGGGTCGCCGGCATCCAGCCGCGCGGTCCGTATCGCCGTGGGCGATCCTTTCACCGAATCGCGGATCGCGTCGCACTTGGCAAGGGTCCGGCTCGCGATGCAGATCTCCCCGAATACCTCGGGATTCATGCAGCATTTGTGGACGACGACATTCGAAACGCCGCCTGCACCGATGATGAGCGCCTTAGACATTTCACACGGGCTCCTTCCTGTTCATATGGGGAGCCGGACGGCGGATACGCCGAAAGCTTCCCAGATATATGATTATAGTAGACCTCCCGGGCTTTATCAAGCTTGACGGGCCGCATTCCCGCCGGATGTGTTATACTTTTATCGGAGAGAGCCCGGCGGCGGGATCCGGCGGGCTTCCGGCTTCCGCACCACCCGGAGCCGGTGGATGCGATTCGAGGTGTCTATGGCTGAAATGATGAAAGCGATCATCAAGGAAAAACCCGGTACCGGCCTCGTCATGGCTGAAAAGCCCGTTCCCGAGGTCCGGGCGGGCGAGGTCCTGATCAAGATCCGGATCACGGCGATCTGCGGGACCGACGCGCATATCTACGCCTGGGACGACTGGGCGCAGAAGACGATCCGAACGCCGATGACCATCGGGCACGAGTTCGTCGGCGTCATACAGGAAGTCGGGCCGGGCGTCGAAGATCTCAAGCCGGGAATGCTCGTTTCGGGCGAAGGGCACATCGTCTGCGGACGGTGCCGCAACTGCCTCGCGGGCAGGCGCCATCTGTGCGCCCACGCGGTCGGCATCGGTGTCAACCGCGACGGAGCTTTTGCCGAATACCTGTGCATCCCCGCGACGAATGTCTGGGTCTGCGGCAGCGGGATCCCCGAAGAGATCTGCAGCATCTTCGATCCGTTCGGCAATGCCGTGCACACCGCTCTTTCCTTCGACGTCCTCGGCGAGGACGTGCTGATCACGGGCGCCGGACCGATCGGTCTCATGGCGTGTGCCGTCGTCCGGCACGCGGGCGCGCGCAACGTTGTGATCACCGATGTCAATCCCTATCGGCTGGAGCTGGCCGGGAGAATGGGCGCCACGCTGGCGCTCGACACGTCGAAGACCGCCATACGGGATTGCATGCCGCAGCTCGGGATCCGGGAGGGGTTCGATGTCGGGCTCGAGATGTCCGGCAACGGCAGGGCGTTTGCCGAGATGATCGACTGCGTTTTCAGCGGCGGGCGCATCGCGCTTCTGGGCATCCACAAGTCCGAGACGACCGTGGACTGGAACAGCATCGTGTTCAAGGGACTCCATATCAAAGGCATCTACGGACGCGAAATGTACGAGACCTGGTACAAGATGACGACCCTGCTGCAGGGCGGGCTGGACATCAGCCCGGTCATCACGCACCGGTTCTCCTGCGATGACTATGAGCAGGGATTCGCCGCGGTCCTGAACGGACAGAGCGGCAAGGTCCTGCTTTTCTGGGAATGACCCGTCCCGCGGGCGCCGGCGCTTCACGGCCGGCCGAGCGGCGGGATCCGGCGGAGAGGGGGTATGGTCCGGTGAAATCCGCCATCCGGCACATCATCGAGAAAAATGAGGAGATCCGCGGCGCGGGGCTGTGGAAAAAGGAGGGCGTGCTGTCCGGTCCGCAGCAGGCCCGGATCCGGGTGGACGGCCGGGAGGTCCTCAACCTTTGCTCCAACAATTACCTCGGACTGTGCGGCAATCCCGACGTCATCATCGCGGCGGAGAACAGCTACGCGCACTGGGGGTACGGCCTGTCGTCGGTGCGGTTCATCTGCGGCACGCAGGAGATCCACAAGAAGCTGGAGGAAAAGGTTTCGGAATTCCTCGGCATGGAGGACACGATCCTCTACAGCTCCTGCTTCGACGCCAACGGCGGACTGTTCGAGACCCTCCTCACAGAGGAGGACGCCGTCCTGTCGGACCAGCTCAACCACGCCAGCATCATCGACGGGATCCGCCTTTGCAAGGCCAGGCGCTACCGGTATGCCAACAATGACATGCAGGACCTTGAGGAAAAGCTGAAAGAGTCGGTGCGCGGCGGGTCGAGGATCCGGCTGATCGCGACCGACGGCGTTTTCTCCATGGACGGCATCATCGCGGACCTGCGCGGGATCTGCGATCTGGCGGACAAGTACGACGCCCTCGTCATGGTGGATGATTCGCACGCCGCCGGATTCATCGGCCCCCGCGGCCGCGGGACGCCTGAGCACTGCGGCGTCTCCGGGCGGGTCGACATCCTGACGGGCACATTCGGCAAGGCCCTGGGCGGCGCCTCGGGCGGATACGTGAGCGCGCCGCGCCCCGTCGTCGACCTGCTGCGCCAGCGTTCCCGCCCTTACCTTTTTTCCAACACCCTGGCTCCCGCCATCGCCGCCGCCACCATCGCCGTCATCGACATGCTGTCGGCATCGACGGAGCTCCGCGACAGGCTGGCCGAAAACGCCCTGTATTTCCGGAACCGGATGTCCGCGCTCGGGTTTGACATCCCGGCGGGGACGCATCCCATCGTCCCTGTCATGTTCTACGAAACAAAGCCGGCCAGGGACATGGCGGCGGCCCTGTTCGACAAGGGGGTCTACGCCGGCAGCTTCTTTTATCCCGTCGTCCCCGAAGGCAAAGCCCGGATCCGCACACAGGTTTCGGCGCTTCACACCCGGGACGATCTGGATTTTGCCGTCCGCTCTTTCGAGGAATGCCGGGATGCTCTGTCCATCGCGGCCCGTTGAATTTTAAATGTAAAAAAAAATTAATATTTAGCATGCTAAAGTGTATTGTCAATTTTTACCTGTTGACTTATAATCAACATGTTGTATAATCTTCTCACACCGCATCAATATATTGTGTAAAATAACAAAGGGGGCTGCTGCGATGAGTTCATTGGATGTTATCTTGAAAAGGCACTATACGAAGAGGCTTGCGGAGGATGCATCCAAGACGGTTTATGATCTGTTTCAGTGGAAAAAGGTCGACGTTGTCCTCAAGGACTACAAGAGTGGCAAGACCCTTACTGACATGAAGGACCTCGAGTTTCCCGAGGGCTATTCGCAGAATGCCTGCGATATCATCGCGTCCAAGTATTTCCGCCGCGCCGGCGTCGACAACGGGCTCGGCTATGAGAACAGCATGCGCATGGTCGTCCACCGGATGGTCAGCTTCTGGTGCGCGGCGCTCCGGGACGAAGGCCTGATCACGACGGATGCGGAAGCATCGGTTTTCTACGACGAGATGGCGTATGCCATGCTGGACCAGGTCGTCGCCCCCAATTCGCCCCAGTGGTTCAACACCGGCCTGCGTCTGGCTTACGGGATCCGCGGAGCGAAAAACGGCAGCTTTTATTATGATGAAAAGAAAAAAAAGGTTGTCGAGAGCGAGGATGCCTACACGAGGACCCAGGCTTCGGCCTGTTTCATCCTCTCGATCGAGGACAAGCTTCTGGGACCTCATTCCATTTCCGAGCACTATGTGACCGAGACCCGCCTGTTCAAGGGCGGATCCGGCACCGGCACGAATTTCTCGGCCATCCGCGGCAGGGGCGAGCCCCTGAGCGGAGGCGGTGTGTCTTCCGGCCTGATGAGCTTCCTGAAGGGCCTTGACCGCAACGCCGGAGCCATCAAGTCCGGCGGCACCACGCGGCGGGCGGCGAAGATGCTGTGCCTCGACGTCGACCATCCGGAGATCATGGACTTCATCACATGGAAGGCCAGGGAGGAGGACAAGGTCCGGGCGCTCGGCAAGATGGGCTATGACACGAGTTTTGAGGGTGAGGCTTACGAGACCGTGTCCGGACAGAACGGCAACAACTCCGTCCGTTTCACCGACGATTTCATGAAGAAGGTCGAAGCCCTCGAGACGAATCCCGACGCGACGATCCAGATCCGCGGGCGCATCACCGACAAGGCCGACGGCAAGCTCCGGGTCGCGGATGTATGGAACACATTCAATGAAGCGATCTGGAAATGCGCGGACCCCGCGCCGCAGTTCGACGGGACCTTCAATGCCTGGCACACCTGCCCCTGCGGCGAGAACGGCGAGTGCAACGCGCACGAGAACCGGATCAATTCCACCAACCCCTGCGGCGAGTACGCCTTTCTGGACGACACCTCCTGCAATCTCGCCTCGATCAACATTTTCCGCTTTTACCGCGAAGACACCAACACCTTCGACCTGGAATCGTTCATCCACACCGTCGGCATCACCCAGCTTGCCCTCGAGGCATCCGTCCGCTGGGGCCAGTTCCCCACCGAGGACATCGCGCGAAAGACCTACATGTTCCGCACGACCGGCCTCGGCATCGCCAATCTCGCGTCGCTGCTGATGGCTTTCGGCTATCCGTACGACTCCCAGGAAGCCCGCGCGCTCGCCGCCGCCCTGATCGGCATCCTGACCGGCCATTCCTATTACACTTCGGCCATCATGGCCGGGCAGATCGGGCCGTTCGAGAAGTACGCGCTCAACCGGGAGCCCATGCTGCGCGTCATCCGCAACCACGCGCGGGTCGCAGGCTCCCTCCGGACCCCGTACGAAGGCCTCGAATACGAGCCGATGGAGGTCAACCACAAGCTTCTGAAGAAAAACGGCTTCGAGGAGATCAGCAGTGCTCTGGTCTCCGAATGGAAGGCTGCCTGCGAGCTCGGCGAGAAGCAGGGGTTCCGGAACGCCCAGGTCTCCGTCATGGCGCCCACCGGCACGATTTCCCTGGCGATGGACTGCGGCGCGACCTCGATCGAGCCGTTTTTCAGCCACTTCGTTTACAAGAAGCTTTCCGGCGGGGGATACATGACCATCGCCAACCCCGTTCTCGAGCTGGCCCTGCGCAACCTCGGCTACGCGCCCGACCAGATCGCGGACATCGTCGAATACATCATGCACAAGGAGACGGTCAACGAAAACGGCTACGAGTATGAGAAAATCGTCGACGGCAAGATCGAAGGTGCCCCCCACCTGAAGAAAGAACACCTTCCGGTGTTCGACACGGCAAACGAATGCGGTACCGGCAAGCGGTACATTTCACCCATGGGCCACGTCAAGATGGTGGCCGCCATCACCCCGCTCATTTCCGGCGCGGTGTCCAAGACCGTCAACCTTCCGAAGCGGGCGACCGTCGAGGAGTTCAAGGAAGTCATTTTCGCGTCATGGAAGCTCGGAGTCAAGGGCATCACCCTCTACCGGGACGGCTCCAAGGCAAGCCAGCCCCTCAACACCTCGCTGAACGCCGACACGGTCAGGGATCTCGACGATCTGACCTACGCCGAACTGATCGAAAAGGTCCGGGAGCTTGAGGAACGGCATCCGTATTCCAAACGCGACAAGCTCATCGGCATCCGCCAGGGCAGGACCCATCCGGCCCAGGTGGAGGATGTCAAGATCTATACGACCGTCAACCGCGGGCCGCTCGGTGAGATCTCCGAGATCTACATCACGACCGACCGTGAGGGGACCATCATCACCGGGCTTCTCAACTCCCTTTCGAAATCGATCTCCGTGATGCTGCAGTACCATGTGCCGCCGCAGGACATCTCAAGGATGCTGCGCGGTCAAAAGTACGAGCCATACGGATTCGTCAAAAAGCATCCGAATATCAAGTACGTGACATCCATCTCGGACCTCATCAGCAAGGTCATCGACATCGAGCTCGGGGATTATTCGAGATGCCAGATCAAGGACCAGCCGGAAGACGCGGAGCCGAAGCCCGCCATCGAGTATCTCAAAGCCGTAAGGGCCGTCGCCGCTGCGCAGCCGGCCTCCGCTGTCATCCTCCCGGCCGCGGGCGCCGCCTCCTCCCCGGCAGCGGGCGAGAGGCTGTATGACAGCATCTGCCCATCCTGTTCGAGCACAAGGATGGTCAAGAACGGCACCTGCAAGGTCTGCCTCGACTGCGGGACGACGACCGGGTGCAGCTGATCAGAACAGCTTTTTCGAATCCAGCAGGATCGTGACGGGACCGTCGTTCCGAACATCGACCGTCATATGCGAACGGAACGAACCGGTCTGAAGCGAGGGGAAAAGCCCCCGGAAAACGGAGAGAAACTCTTCATATTGCACAAGAGCCGCGGAAGGGCCGGATGACTTCATGAAATCCGGCCTTTTCCCTTTGCGCGCATCGCCGTACAGCGTGAAATTCGGGATCAGCAGGATGCCTCCGCCAACCCGGTCTACAGGCAGGTTCATCTTCCCCGTGCCGTCTTCAAAGATCCGAAGCCCGAGGATTTTTCCGGCGATATAACCGTAATCCTCCGCCGTATCATCCGCACAGAATCCGACAAACGCAACCAGCCCCCTGCCGATGCGCCCCGTTTCCGCGCCATCCGACTCCACCCGGGCGCTTTCCGCCCGCTGCACGACCGCCCTCATCCGGATCCCTCCCTCCCCGCCCGGCCTTTGCAGCGCTGCTGCTGCCCCGGACGCAGGAACATCGTCATTTTAACATAAACCCATCTGTGATATAATACGCAAAGCCGCATCCCCGGCTGCCGGAGACGCGGACTTTGAATAAAACAAGGACAACGAAACCTCCGATGGAAATGATCACGTTGCTTCTGATCGCTGCCGCCCTGTCCATGGACGCTTTCGCAGTGTCTGTGTCGAACGGGTTATGCTACGGCAGCATCCGGGCGAAACACGTCTTCCGGATCGCCGCGACATTCGGCCTCTTTCAGGCCGCAATGCCGCTTGCCGGTTATTATCTCGGCCGCAGCTTCGCGCGGCAGATCTCGGCCGTCGACCACTGGATCGCCCTGCTGCTTCTCGCAGCCATCGGCATCCATATGATCGCCGAAGCCGCCGCGGATCTCCGGTCCGCTCCCGATGAATGTCCGGTCAGGACGTTTACGTTCCGGGGGCTTCTTGTCCAAGGAGTCGCCACGAGCATCGACGCCCTGGCGGTCGGGATCAGCTTCGCCCTGATCGAAACCGGCATCTGGTCCGCCGTCCTGATCATCGGCGCGGTCACATTCATCATCTCGGCAGGCGGCGTCGCCCTGGGCAAGAAGATCGGGATCCGGCTCGGCCGTCGCGCCGAAATAGCAGGCGGTCTGCTGCTGATCGGGATCGGTATCCGCATTTTCATCGAGCACGCATTTTTCGCCTGAAACCACCCGTTTTTCCCGTGAAATCGCCCGATCTTCCCTCAGGCATCTTAAAATAGCACGCATGTAACAAAAAAATCGACATGAAAACTCCGCAGATTTGCGGTATCATCGGGATATTGGGAAACAACGGAAAAAAGGAGCGCATCGCATGGATATCCCGGATTTTGAACGGAAAAAGAAATACTGGAACGCCTTCTGGCAGCATGATGTGATCGACAGGCCCCTGATCTGCGTCACGGCGCCGAAAAACGGCATGACGATCCATTCCACCCCGCTGAATGCCGCGGCTGTTGCCAAGCCCTGCCTGAACGGCGATTACGGGCCGCTTCTGCGCTCGTTTGCCCGGACGGTCGAAACGACCTATTATGGCGGCGAAGCGATCCCCTATATCGACCTGACGCTCGGTCCGGACCAGTACGCCGCCTTCCTCGGCGCGGACCTGTTCGTCGAAGACAGCTATGTGACGACCTGGGTCCAGAGTTTCGTCGACGACTGGTCGCGGTTTGAGGTCCGGCTCCATGACGGCCCGGATTCCTACTTCGATAAGCTGAAGCGTTTCATGGAGTACGCCGCGTCCTTCGCGGACGGCCGGTTCCTCATCGCGATGCTGGACCTGCACAGCAATCTGGACGCACTCAGCGCCGTCCGCGGCCCGCAGAACCTGTGCCTCGACCTGATGGACTGCCCCGGCGAGGTGCACCGTGTCCTGGATGAGGTGCGGAAAACATATGCTCCCATCTACGAAATGGCGTACAAGGCCGGCAACATGGAAGAAACCGGCTCGATCGGCTGGTTCCCCACCTATTGCGAAAACGGGCGGTTTGCGGTGACGCAGTGCGATTTTTCCGCCATGATCAGCCCGGACCAGGCACGCGAATTCGTCATCCCCGCCATCGAGGAAGAAGCGTCCTATCTCGACCGCTGCGGCTATCATTACGACGGCAAAGGCGCCCTGGGGCATCTGGACGACATTCTCGCCATCGACGGCATCGACCTGATCCAATGGGTGCCGGGCGACGGAAATCCGCGCAGCATCGAATGGATGGACCTGCTGCGGAAGATCCAGGCCGCAGGAAAAGGGCTGTGGATCTACGACTGGACCTGTGATGAGATCATCCGTCACTTCAAGGACCTGTCCCCGGAAGGCCTCGTGTTTTCCGTGAACGCTTCCAGCCAGGACGAAGCCGACCGGCTGCTTGAGATCGTCGCGAAAAAAATGTAAAATCGATCGTATGATCATTCATTACGACATGATCCGTCTGCCTGCGGAATTTCCGTTCATGCTGGATGACATGGACCTTCCGCCCTATTACTCGATGGGTGAAGCCTGCCACTGGCATGACTGTTTCGAGCTGTCATACGCCAAATCCGGCCGCGGCTTCTATGAGATCGAGGACCGGCAATACAGTTTCGGGAGCGGAGAGCTCCTGATCATCAACAACGTCGAGCCGCACCGGATGCATGTCGGCAAAGAAGGCCTCCGCCAGGTCGTCATGGTTTTCAACCCTTCCCTGATCTGGTCCGGGGCAAAGGATATGCTGGATTATGAATACCTGAAGGCATTCGTCGACCGCAAAGAAGGATTCTGCAATAAGATTTCCGAAGAAAACCCGTATTTCAGCGAAATCAACCGCATCATCCTGCAGATCGAGTCCGAATACGGCCGGCAGGCTCCCGGCTGGCAGCTGATGATCAAGGCACAGCTGATGTCTTTGCTGACCCTCCTGTACCGCAACTTCAGGTCGGACACCGTCTCCGACACGAGACGGAGGGCGCTGCTGCGGCTGCGGCCGGTGATCCACCGGATCGAAAGCTCTCTTGCCGAGCCGGTCCGCCTTGCGGATATGGCTGCCATGCTTCACGTGACACCGCAGCACTTCTGCGTGATTTTCAAAGAAACGACCGGCCAGACATTCGTGGACTATGTCCGCGCCAAACGCATCAGCCTGGCCAAGGAAGCCTTCATCCATTCCGACGGCGAGATCACGCAGATCGCGTACGAGTGCGGATTCCGGAATCTGAGCTATTTCAACAAGGTCTTTCGCGAAACGACCGGCATGACGCCTTCCGATTTCAGGAAGCAGCGGAACGCGGGGCTGCGGGACGGGCGGATCAGCCGCCCGTAAGGCGACGGCATACCCGCAGCAGAGTCTCCGGAGACATCTGCTGCGCGCGGATCCCGGCCGGCAGGCCTTCCCCGGCGAGCGCTTCCTCCGCCGAAGCACGGCCGCCGGCGAGGTATCCGGCGCCTGCAAGCGCATTGGCCAGGGTCTTTCTTTTCTGCCCGAAAGCCGCCTTCAGGA
>CAZDPQ010000025.1:0-26399 GCA_964507305.1 uncultured Oscillospiraceae bacterium | reverse complement strand
GTGATGGCCATACGAAAGATACCCTTCCCCTGCCGCTGCGATGATAAAATGGAGGCACCAAATTCCTTTTATCTTATCATTGACAAGGCGCATTGACAAGCGGCGCGGGACGGGATGCACCACGGGTCACGCGGTACGGGACACCCCGGAGGGTCACTCGGTGCGAAGAGCAATGACGGGGTCCTTCGCCGCGGCCATCCGGGACGGGATGAACCCCGCGATCAGGGTCAGGACCATACTGCCGGCAATCAGCGCGGCGGCATGGGCGGGAGCCAGTTCGGCGATGCCCGTCAATCCGGTGAAACGGTGGATGACCAGATTGATCGGCATGGTCAGAAGATAGGATACGGCCACGCCGATCGTGCCGGCGGTGAATCCGATGATCAGCGTCTCCGCGTTGAACACCCGTGAGATGTCCTTCTTGCGGGCGCCGACGCTTCGCAGGATCCCGATCTCCCGTGTGCGCTCGATCACGGAGACATAGGTGATGATGCTGATCATGATCGTCGAAACAAGAAGGGAAACGGCGGCGAATCCGATCAGGACATAGGTGACCGTATCCAGAAGCGTCCGCGTGATGGATGTGATCGTCTCCGCCATATCCGTATATACGAGCTGATCGGCCTCCGCGCGTCCCTCATTGTAGCGGTCAAGGTAATCCTTGATCCTGTCCTTGCTGGCATAATCCCTGGGGTAAATGCGGATGCCTGTCGGAGCGGTGTCGGCTCCCAGAGCCAGAAGCGCATCCTCTTTGGCCTTCGCGTCCGCGAACGGCGTGCCGAGCAGGACATCCGTATCCGATGCGCTCTGGGCCGCGGCGATCGTGCTGCCGCGCGCATCCTCCAGGACGGCGGCGGTCAGGGCCGGCGTGTACGCAAGGCCGGGCGAAAGGTAGCTGCCCGATGCGTCTTCCTTCGGACGGAGGATCCCGACGATGGTCAGGCGGATGCCGGGGGTGCCGTCCCCATAGAGCCTTTCGTAATCGGAAGGCGCCGCGGCGGAGAACAGGTCGCCGCTTTGCGTATAATACGAATCGTTCGGGATGACTTTGAGGATCGTCTGCCCGATGAATCCGGCCAGCGGGTAATCGTCGGCCTGGTCCGTGATCCCGAGATCCTCGAAAAAGGACCGGTCGATCCGGTTGTACTTGTCGACGACCAGGACGACCTCATTCATAGCCGCAGGCATACGGCTCCCTTCGCCGATCAGGTCGTACAGGGAGAGGATGAAATCATTGCTCTCGGGCAGCTCCTCCCAATAGCCGCCGATCCCCGCGAGCTCCGCGGCAGGCCTGGAAGCTCCGGAGGACACCGGAAACCGGACGGCGGCGCTGCCGCCGCCGGCGAGCAGATTGATGCTGACGCCGTGGGCATAGGAGATGTTGTTGATGGCGTCGGGCATGGCGGTCTTGAGGCCTTCGACGTAGTCCAGGTAATCCTGCGTGATGATATTGACATGCCGGGTGCTGTTCTCCCGCGCGTTATAGGAGTAAAGGACATCGGTGTCCGGATATTCGGGGAACGACGAGCCGCTGCCGGAGAGGCCGCGGCGGGAGGCCAGGTCGACGGTCTGCGCCGTCGAATCGATCGAGATGGGGAAGCCGGACAGGGTGTCGGACTGCATCCCGGCGATATAGGCGGACAATCCGGTCGACAGGGCCAGGACGAGAGCCACGCCGATGATCCCGATGCTGCCGGCAATGGAGGTGATGATGGTCCGCCCTCTCTTCGTCATGAGATTGCGGAAGGAAAGACGGATGGCGGAGACGATCGACATGGAGGTCTTCCGGTATGCACGGGCGGAAGCCGTCCGGCCGGAAAGGGATGGAGCGGGAACCGCACCGTCAGAGGCGGATGGGACCGGGTCGCTGTCCGAAAGGATCTCCCCGTCCAGGAGCCGGACGATCCGGGTCGAATACCGGTCCGCCAGATCCATGTTGTGTGTGACCATGATCACCAGCCGTGTATGGGAAATCTCCTTGAGGATCTCCATGATCTGGACGCTGGTATGGCTGTCGAGCGCGCCCGTCGGCTCATCCGCGAGGATGATGTCCGGATCGTTCACAAGGGCCCGTGCGATTGCGACGCGCTGCATCTGTCCGCCGGACAGCTGGTTCGGCTTCTTGCGGAGCTGGTCCGAAAGTCCGACATCCTCCAGCGCGCGGACCGCCCTCCGCTTCCTCTCCGAAGCGGACACCCCGGACAGAGCCATGGCGATCTCTACATTCTGCAGGACGCTCTGGTGCCCGATCAGATTGTAGCTCTGGAACACGAAGCCCACGGAACGGTTGCGGTAGGCATCCCAGTCGCTGTCCCGGAACTTCTTCGTCGACAGGCCGTTGATGACCAGGTCCCCGCTGTCGTAGCGGTCAAGTCCTCCGATGATATTGAGCAGCGTGGTCTTGCCGCAGCCGGACGGCCCGAAAACCGCCACGAACTCGCTCCCGCGGAATCCGATCGACAGCCCCCGGAGGGCTGTCACCGTCTCGCCGTTCGAATAGGTCTTCGTGATCTCTTTTAATTCCAGAATCATCCGATCATCTCCAATGGTGTCATTATAAACAGAGCTTGCCTGATACTAAAATAGTATATCAGTAGTTGGTTAAACAATTGTGAAACTGCCGTGAATAATCCTAAAAACATTGAACATGAAAACTGCTTCATATTTGCCGCAAATTGCGTTCGAAAGATCAAAACGGTACATTTACATGACGATCCGGTACGGATTATCATAAAAAGCTTGAAATATGCAGAACAGAAGAAACGATTTGCCATGAATAATAGTATTTTTCTGTAACAATCGATAGAATATGTTCGTGGCACATTACCTCTGATTTGACATATAAATGTAATAATAATATACTTATACATGTGACTTGCTTTTGCTCATGCGAAACTACACAATAACATAATGTGTTAAGGGAGCTTTGATCCATTTCCTGTACATTGGGCGCTTGGGATATGGGGAGCTAATAGCGAAACCTCCCCTCGGCAAAATCGGCCGGAGGCGAGGTTTTTTTATTGCATTCGGAAACTGAACGGAACTCCGGACCCGATCCGCAACGGGTTATATTATTGAAAGGATTTTCCGATGCCAAACCCGGACCATAAACTGAGATCGTTATTGCCTCTTGTTGCCGCCATGCTGGCAATCATTCAATGGATTGTGATTGTAATGCCTTCCGCTGCCGTTATATCTGAATCCGGAAAACCAATCACCCTTCGGATCATCAAGCGCGATCCCGCGACAGAGAAGTCTCTGCAAGGAGCGGTTTTCACAGTATGCTCTGACAGTCAAGCTGCCTGCACAGGGGACAGTCCTGAATATATAACGGATAAAGAAGGCGCCATTGAACTTCCTCTTCCGGACGGCGTTTATTATATTACAGAAATATCTGCACCGGAGGGATATGCCTTTGATCCTTCGCCACTGGAAATAGTGATTAGTAATGGAGAGCTGCAGGAATTCGTATTCTATAATCCCAAGGAAGAGACTGCTCCTGAGGGGATTTCCGGTGAAGATGCCGGAGCAGGAACGGCCGCTTCCGGGACGATCGAAGGTTCGGACATGATCGGAAACCGGGGAAAACCGTTTCTTCAGGCTGCAATCGGATGGATCGTCCTGATTGTTTTAGCATTTGCCGTTATTCTGCTGGTTGCTGCCAGAATGATCCCGCTCAGGTGTAAAAGAAAGGAGATGATATGATATAGTCACATTGCGTCAGTTTTGCCATAGTTTTCACTGTAAATTCATTCAGTAATTATTATGTAATCTTTCAGAAATATATCGGTAACCTGTTGACATGTGACTATTTTTATAATACAATCATTACGAGTATAAATGAATAACATCTTGTAGGGAGCTATGATCTATATCCTGTAAATGGACGCTTGGGATATAAGGAGCTAGTAGCGCAACCTCCCCTCTGCACTTGGCATAGGAGAGGTTTTTTGTTTTTATCAGGGAATTCAGAAGAAAATCAGACGATTTATCAGGTGAAGATGGAAGGAGTATAATTATGGTTATGAAGCGAGTATTGAGCGTCCTGGTTTTTCTATCACTACTTATCACCATGTTGCCCTCAGGATTCATTGCTGCCGCGACTACACCCTCCTCGATAAGCATTCCGGTCGTGTATCGGGATTTTCATGGAGTAGGCTGGCGAGGCCGTGATGGCTACAATGCACATCCGGATTTTGAAATGGAGAGTTATTCCACTGATCCCGGAATCGTGCAGAACACGATCGGGAGCGATATGAAGCCGGTTTATGCAGGGCAAACCGGCAATCCGACAACTCACGGCAAAACGTATTTCGACATGTGGTACAACGACACCGAAGATTACAACATGTCGATGACCAGCTCACTGACTTTTAATTATGACAGTGCATCAGGGAATTATATTTTCAACGACACAACATTTTTCCCGCTGGACGGGCAATTGCTTGGAAATGACAGCCGTTCACATAACTATCACTTTACGATGGAATTGCATTCGAGTTTCACGTATGTGGCTGGACAAGTGTTTACGTTTACCGGCGACGACGACATGTTTGTCTTTATTAATGGTAAACTGGTGATCGATCTGGGCGGGGTTCATACTGCTCTGACAGGAACAGTCCATCTGGATACACTCGGACTCACGCCGAACAAGACGTACAGTTTTGATCTGTTTTTTGCAGAACGTCATACCTCCGAATCCAAGTTCTATGCTTCAACCAACATTGTCTTGAATCCCACGACAAGTGTTGCGGTCGAGAAGAACTGGGTCGGACCCGCTGCGGCTTCCGCAACAGTCCATCTTCTGGCAGATGGTGCTTCTACAGGACAGAGTCTGACTCTCAATGCCGGGAACAACTATTCGGGAGCTTTTTCAGACCTTCCGATCTATGATTCCGAGGGAGAAATCATCGACTATACCATCACGGAAGATCCGATCATTGGATATTCTTCAGGTATCAGTGGAAGCGCTTCTACCGGATTCGTTGTGACCAATACCAACGAAGAAACCGTTGATATCTCCGTTGCGAAAGAGTGGGTCGGACCGTCGTCCGGCGAAGTGACCATCCATCTACTGGCTGATGGCGATCCCACCGGAACTAGCCTTGCTCTCAACGAGGGCAACAGTTATACCGGGGAATTCACAGGACTTGATAAATACAGCAACACCGATGGTCATCTGATCGCATATACGGTTAGCGAAGATGCGATCACGGGCTACAGCTCCGAAATCACGGGCAATGCCGATGAAGGTTTTGTTATTACGAATACCAATAACGAGGAAATCAGCATCCCCGTAATGAAAGTCTGGATCGGCGAGGCCGTGACACAGGCGACGGTAAGACTTCTGGCGGATGACATGCTGACCGGCGATGTACTTATTCTGAATGCTGCGAATGAATTCCGCGGCGTTTTCCAGAATCTTGATAAATACGATGCAACCGGACATCCGATCGCATATACGATTCAAGAAGATGCTATCGCTGATTATAGCGCGAAAATCACCGGCAGCGCATCGGAAGGATTTGTCGTAACGAATACCAACGACGAAACAGTGGATGTTTCCGTTGATAAGGCCTGGGTCGGGCCTGTGGCCGGCGAAGTGGTCATCCATCTGTTGGCGGACGGCGAGGCGACGGACGAATCGCTTGCCCTGAACGAAGGCAACGATTACGAAGGAGCTTTCACCGGTCTTGACAAGTATAGCAACACGGACGGGCATCTGATCGTCTACACGATCACGGAAGATGAGGTCCCGGGCTACAGCACGCATATCACTGGCAATGCCGCTGAAGGCTTCACGGTTACGAACACCAATGACGAGACCGTTGATATTCCCGTGAAAAAAGTCTGGATCGGACCTGCAGCCGGTGAAGTGACCATCCGTCTGCTGGCAGACGGCGAGGCGACGGACGAATCGCTTGCCCTTAACGCAGGCAATGGATTTTCCGGGGCTTTCATCGATCTCGACAAGTATAGCAACACGGACGGGCACCTGATCAATTACACTATTACAGAAGACGCAGTCAGCGGTTACAGTGCTGAAATCACCGGAAGCGTCGAGAACGGATTCACTGTTACGAACACCAGCAATGAAACACTGGATATCTCCGTAACGAAAATCTGGATCGGGCCGGCGGCCGGCGAAGTGGTCATCCATCTTCTGGCAGACGGTGAAGCGACGGACGAATCGCTTGCCCTGAACGAAGGAAACGATTACAAAGGATCGTTCACGGAGTTGGATAAATACGATAACACCGACGGGCATCAGATCATCTATACAATCACGGAAGATGCGGTAAGCGGTTACAGCGTAAAAATCACGGGCGATGCCGCAGAGGGATTTACCGTGACGAACACCAACGAAGAGTCAGTGGATGTTCCGGTGAGAAAAGTCTGGATCGGACCTGCAGCCGGTGAAGTGACCATCCGTCTCCTTGCAGACGGCATTCCCACCGGAGATATTCTTACCCTCAACGAAGGCAACGGTTATACCGGAACTTTTTTCAGACTTGACAAGTACAGCAACATTGACGGACACATGATCTCATATACCATATCAGAAGACACAGTAACCGGATATAGTTCGCAGATCCTGGGCGGGGGGGAGAATGGCTACATTGTTACAAATACAAACAATGAGACGTTGGAAATCCCGGTGCTTAAGATCTGGATCGGGCCTGCAGCCGATGAAGTGACCATTCGACTTCTTGCAGACGGCATTCCCACCGGATACATTCTTACCCTTAATTCAGCTAATGGCTATTTCGGAGTATTTACGGGACTGGATAAGTATAGCAACACCGATGGACACCTGATAACCTACACGATTTCCGAGGATGCCATACCAGTTTATTCCCAGGAGATCCTTGGCAGTTCCGAAATAGGTTTTCTTGTGATCAATACCAATGACGAGACTGTGGATATCCCCGTGAAGAAAGTCTGGATCGGACCGGCGGCCGGCGAAGTGGTCGTCCACCTGCTGGCGGACGGCGAGGCGACGGACGAATCGCTTACCTTGAACGAAGGCAACGATTACGAAGGATCCTTCACCGGGCTTGACAAGTACAGCAACACCGACGGACATGCGATCGTCTACACCATCGAGGAAGATGCGGTCCCGAATTACAGCACCGAGATCACGGGCAGCGTCGAAGAAGGGTTCGTCGTGACGAACACCAACGACGAGACCGTGGACATCTCCGTGACGAAAGTCTGGATCGGACCGGCGGCAACACAGGTCGTGCTCCATCTCTTTGCCGACGGCGAAGACACCGGGCTGAGCCTGACCCTGAACGCGGACAATGAGTACAAGGGCTCATTCACCGGACTGGACAAGTACAACAACGTCAACGGCGACCTGATCGTCTACACCATCGAGGAAGACGCGATCGCGAATTACAGCACCGAAATCACCGGCAGCGTTGAAAACGGCTTCACGGTCACGAACACCAATGACGAGACCGTGGACATCTCCGTGACGAAGGCCTGGATCGGGCCGGCGGCCGGCGAAGTGGTCATCCATCTCCTGGCGGACGGTGAGGCGACGGACGAATCGCTTGCCCTGAACGAAGGCAACGATTACGAAGGATCCTTCACCGGACTTGACAAGTACAGCAACACCGATGGCCACCTGATCATCTACGCCATCGAGGAAGATGCGGTCCCGAATTACAGCACCGAGATCACGGGCAGCGTCGAAGAAGGCTTTGTCGTAACGAATACCAACGACGAGACCGTGGAAATCTCCGTGTCGAAAGCCTGGATCGGACCGGCGGCCGGCGAAGTGGTCATCCACCTGCTGGCGGACGGCGAGGCGACGGACGAATCGCTTGCCCTGAATGAAGGCAACGATTACGAAGGAGCCTTCACCGGACTGGACAAGTACAGCAACACGGACGGCCATGAGATCGTATACACCATCGATGAAGTGTCGGTCCCGAACTACAGCTCGGAGATCACCGGCAGCGCCGAAGAAGGCTTTGTCGTAACGAACACCAATGACGAGACCGTGGACATCTCCGTGACGAAAGTCTGGATCGGACCGGCGGCGACACAGGCCGTGATCCACCTCCTGGCCGACGGCGAAGACACCGGGCTGAGCCTGACCCTGAACGCGGACAATGAGTACAAGGGCTCATTCACCGGACTGGACAAGTACAACAACGTCAACGGCGACCTGATCGTCTACACCATCGAGGAAGACGCGATCGCGAATTACAGCACCGAAATCACCGGCAGCGTTGAAAACGGCTTCATGGTCACGAACACCAATGACGAGACCGTGGACATCCCCGTGACGAAAGCCTGGATCGGACCGGATGCCGGCGAAGTGGTCATCCATCTCCTGGCGGACGGCGAGGCGACGGATGTATCGCTTGCCCTGAATGAAGGCAACGATTACGAAGGATCCTTCACCGGGCTTGACAAGTACAACAACGTCAACGGCGACCCGATCGTCTACACCATCGAGGAAGTGTCGGTCGCGAACTACAGCACCGAGATCACCGGCAGCGTCGAAGAAGGCCTTGTCGTAACGAACACCAACGACGAGACGATCGATATCCCGGTCATCAAGCACTGGACAGGTCCCGAAGCCGAGCAGGCGGTGGTCCATCTCTTTGCCGACGGCGAAGACACCGGGCTGAGCCTGACCCTGAACACGGGCAACGATTTCCAGGGATCCTTTACAGGGCTTGACAAGTACAACAACGAAGACGGCGCGCGCATCGTCTACACCATCACGGAAGACGCGCTGGCCGATTACACGACCTTCATCGAAGGGGACATGGACGAAGGGTTCGATGTCACCAACACCATTAAAGAAGGCGATCTGCGGATCACCAAGGTCGACCAGTTCGGCAACCCGGTGGAAGGTGCGGTCTTCGAACTTTCCGAGACCAGCGATTTCGCTTCGGTGACCGAGCTCGGCGCAACCAACGCGGCAGGCCTGATCGTTGTGACAGGACTTGTGGAAGGCACCTACTACGTACGCGAGAAGTCGGCTCCCGCCGGATATGTAAAATCCGATGAAGTCGAGACAGTCAGCATCGTAAAGGACCAGACCGCGGAAGTTTCCTTCGTGAACCAGAAAGCCATCACGCTTCGCATCATCAAGCGCGACGCGGCGACGGAAGATCCGCTGCCCGGAGCGGTGTTCGGGATCTATACCGACGAAGCCGGGACCACCCCGGCCGGTGAGGCCCAGTACACGACGGACGCGAACGGGATCATCGAGCTTGCGCTTCCCGCCGGAGTCTACTACATCATCGAGATCTCCGCGCCCGAAGGCTACAAGCTTGACGTGACTCCTGTCGAAGTGACGCTGGGTGCGAACGAGACGGAAGAGATCATCCTCTACAACACAGAGGATACCGAGGAGCCTGAAACAGGCACCCAGGACTACATGTTCCTGCTTGCCGGGATGCTCCTGCTGCTCGCGGGCGGCGCGGCGCTGATCCTCTACAGGAAAGAGAAAAGGGCTGAAAAATAAGGCCTGCGTGCTCTGACCGGGAAGACTCAGACCGGAACATCCATTCATTGACCCAACAGCGGAAAGAGGCTGCCTCCGATCCCGGAGGCGGCCTCTTTCATTGCGTTTTCGATAAAAAAGCGCCACACCTTTTAGGCATTTCGTTGGGAAAGCGCGGCTTTGCGGAGCCTGTTTTTTACTTGATTATTTATACCATCAAGGTTACAATATTCCAGTACTGATCCCCTGCGGCGATGCATTTTCGGAGAAGATCCCCGGGACAAGCCTGTCCTCCGGGGAATACAGATTGCGTGAGGTGCGTAATGGTCAAGGCAATTGTCGGAGCGAACTGGGGCGACGAGGGAAAAGGCAAGATCACGGACATGCTCGCGGAGAAGTCGGACGTGGTCATCCGGTTCCAGGGAGGCAGCAATGCCGGCCACACGATCATCAACCATTACGGCAAGTTCGCCCTCCATCAGATCCCGTCGGGCGTTTTTTTCAGCCATATCACCAACATCATCGGCACCGGCGTCGCCCTCAATATCCCGAAGCTCATCGAGGAGATCGGTTCCCTGACCTCCCGCGGTGTCCCGAAGCCCGTGATCCTGGTGTCCGACCGCGCGCAGATCATGATGCCGTACCATATCCTCTTTGACACGTATGAGGAGGAGCGGCTGAGCGCGAAGTCCTTCGGCTCGACGAAGTCCGGCATCGCGCCGTTTTATTCCGATAAATACGCTAAGACCGGGTTCCAGATCTGCGAGCTTTACGATGAAACAGCTCTGAAGGAAAAGATCCGGGCTGCCTGTGCATACAAGAATGTCCTGCTGGAGCACCTGTACCATAAGCCTCTGCTGGCCCCGGACGAGCTGTTCGCGACGATGCTCGGATACCGGGACATGATCAGCCCCTATGTGGCCGACACCGCCGCTTTCCTGCGGAACGCGGTCCGGGAGGGGAAGAAGATCCTGCTGGAGGGCCAGCTCGGCGCATTGAAGGACACGGACCACGGGATCTACCCGATGGTCACATCCTCCTCGACTCTCGCGGGCTTCGGCGCCGTCGGCGCGGGCATTCCGCCGTATGAGATCCGTGAGATCGTCGCGGTGACGAAGGCCTATTCCAGCGCCGTCGGCGCGGGCGTGTTCGTCAGCGAGATTTTCGGCGCGGAGGCGGACGAGCTGCGGAGGCTCGGCGGCGACGCGGGCGAGTTCGGCGCAACGACCGGCAGGCCGCGCCGCATGGGGTGGTTTGACTGCGTGGCGACGAAGTACGGGTGTGCGGTCCAGGGGGCGACGGAAGTCGTGCTCACGGCGATCGACGTGCTCGGTTACCTGGATGAGATCCCCGTCTGCGTGGGGTATGACATCGGCGGCCGGGTCACGACGGATTTTCCCGTCACGCCCATGCTGGCGCAAGCCCGTCCCGTCTTTCAGACCCTGCCCGGATGGAAGACCGACATCCGCGGTGTGACGCGGTTCGACGATCTGCCGCCGGAAGCGAAGCACTATGTGGATTTTATCGAAAAGAGCATCGGTGTCCCGATCACGATGATCTCGACGGGTCCGCGGAGGTCCGAGACGATCATCCGGTGAGACGCATCCAATATACGATCGACAGGAGAATACCATGTGCGGGATAGTGGGTTACATCGGTTCCCGGCAGGCGACGCCGATCCTGCTGGACGGGCTGTCCAAGCTGGAGTACCGCGGCTATGACTCCGCGGGCATCGCGATCCACACCGGAACAGATATCCGAATCGAGAAGAACAAGGGCAGGCTCGAGGTCCTGGCGAAGCGCTTGGACTACGGCGCCGGCATCACCGGTACGCTCGGGATCGGGCACACCCGCTGGGCGACCCACGGCAGCCCGAGCGATATCAATTCGCATCCGCACCGCAGCAGGTCCGGCAAGTACGTCATCGTCCACAACGGGATCATCGAGAATTACCTGGAGCAGAAGAACCGCCTGATCCGCCACGGGTATGAGTTCGTCTCCGACACCGACACGGAAGTCATCGCCATGCTGATGGAGTATTATGATGGCAAATACCACGGCGGCGTCCTCGAGACTCTTTCCAGGACGATCAGCCGCCTCGAGGGCTCGTTCGCCCTCGGCATCCTCTGCAGCGACTGCCCCGACCGTTTCTTCGCGGTCCGGAAGGAAAGCCCGCTCATCATCGGCCTCGGCGCGGGAGAGAATTTCATCGCGTCCGATGTCCCGGCCATTCTCAAATACACGAGAGATGTCCATTATCTCGAGAACAGCGAGATCGCCGTGCTTACGGCGGACAGCGTCAAGGTCTTCACCATCGACGGCGAGCCGGTCCCCAAGGCCGTCAGCCATATCGACTGGGATATTTCGGCGGCGGAGAAGGGCGGCTACGAACACTTCATGTTCAAGGAGATCATGGAGCAGCCCCGGGCGATCCGCGACACCATCTCGCCGCGCATCCATGACGGCAGGATCGTCCTCGACTCGGTCCGGTTCACGGCAGAACAGCTCCGCTCCTTCCGGAAGATCTTCATCATCGGCTGCGGCAGCGCCTGGCATGTAGGCATGGTCGGCAAATACATTATCGAAAAGGCGGCACGCATCCCGGTCGAGGTGGTCCTCGCGTCGGAATTCCGCTACTGCGACCCGATCATCGGACCGGATTCGCTCACGATCGTGATCAGCCAGTCCGGCGAGACAGCCGATACGCTGGCCGCGATGCGCGAGGCCAAGCGCCTGGGGTCGCGGATCCTGTCGATCGTCAATGTGGTCGGCAGCTCGATCGCCAAGGAATCGGACGACCTTCTGTACACCTGGGCCGGCCCCGAGATCGCCGTCGCGACGACCAAGGCCTACAGCACCCAGCTGGCGGTCATGTACCTGATCGCCCTGTATCTGGCGCAGAATTTAGGGACGATGGCGGCAAGCGATATCGCGGAGGCGATCGAGGCTCTGCAGAGGCTGCCTTCCGGGATCGAACGCATCCTGGAGAACAAAGAGCAGATCCAGTACCTGGCCTCGCTCCATTACAATTCGAAGGATGTGTTTTTCATCGGCCGCAACACCGATTACGCCATGTCTCTGGAGGGATCCCTCAAGCTTAAGGAGATCTCCTACATCCACTCGGACGCCTATGCCGCCGGTGAGCTCAAGCACGGCACCATTTCCCTGATCGAGGAAGGCACGCTCGTCGTGGCCCTTGCGACGAACGAGCGGCTTTTTGATAAAATGATGAGCAATGTCCGCGAGGTCAAAGCGCGGGGCGCCGTCGTCCTGGGCCTGACCGTCGAGGGGTTCACCAACATCGAGAAGGAAGCCGATTACGCGGTCTACCTGCCGGTGATCCACCCGATGTTCTACCCATCTCTGGCCGTGATCCCGCTGCAGCTGTTCGGCTACTACATTTCGGCCATGAAGGGCTGCGACATCGACAAGCCGAGAAACCTCGCCAAGTCGGTCACGGTCGAATGACCGGACCGCGCCGGCTACGCGTGCGGATGCGCGATTGAACAGACGAATGAACGGGTTTGCGAATAGTTCGGCGGACGAACTCACGGGAACGGAAGAGGAGCGGATATGGAACACGAGAAGATCCTGGTACTGGATTTCGGCGGGCAATACAATCAGCTGATCGCGCGCAGGGTCCGCGACCAGCATGTCTTCTGCGAAGTGCTCCCCTATACCGTGCCGATCGAGAGGATCCGGGCCGCAGGCTACAAGGGCATCATTTTCACCGGCGGACCCAAGAGCGTGTACGGGCCCGGCGCCCCGCTCTATGACCCCGGCATCCTCGAGCTCGGGATCCCGGTCCTCGGCATCTGCTACGGCGCCCAGCTGATCGCGTTTCTCAAGACCGGCACGGTGACGAAGGCCGACCGCCGCGAATACGGCAATACGAAGATCCGGATCCATCCCGGCAGCCGGCTTTTCACCGGCATTCCCGCCGAGATCACCGGCTGGATGAGCCACACCGACTATGTCGACCTCCTGCCGGAAGGCTTTACGACCATTGCCGTGACCGACACCTGCCCCAACGCCGCGTTCGAAAACGAGTCCCGCGGCCTCTACGCGGTCCAGTTCCACCCCGAAGTCATGCACACCGAACACGGTTCGGAGATCCTCCATCATTTCGTCTATGACATTTGCGGCTGCAGCGGCGACTGGCTGATGTCCTCGTTCGTCAAGGACTCGATCGCCGCGCTCAAGGAAAAGATCGGGGACCGCAAAGTCCTGTGCGCGCTTTCGGGCGGCGTCGATTCGTCGGTCGCGGCCACGCTGGTCCACCGCGCGGTCGGCCATCAGCTGACCTGCATTTTCGTAGACCACGGGCTGCTGCGCAAGGATGAGGGTGACCAGGTCGAACGGGTTTTCGCTGACACCTTCAACATGAATATGATCCGCGTGAACGCGCAGCAGCGCTTCATCGACCGGCTCGCGGGCGTATCCGATTCGGAGCGCAAGCGCAAGATCATCGGCGAGGAGTTTATCCGCGTTTTCGAAGAGGAAGCGAAAAAAATCGGGACCGTGGATTTCCTCGTGCAGGGAACGATCTATCCCGACGTGATCGAGAGCGGCGCCGGCGACGCGGCGGTCATCAAGAGCCATCACAACGTCGGCGGCCTGCCGGATCACGTGGATTTCAAAGAGATCATCGAGCCGCTCCGCAGCCTGTTCAAGGATGAAGTCCGCCGCGCCGGGCTGGAGCTCGGCATCCCGGGCGACCTTGTCTGGCGCCAGCCGTTCCCGGGTCCCGGCCTCGGCATCCGGATCATGGGCGACGTGACGGCCGACAAGCTCGACCTCCTGCGCGAGGCGGACGCGATCTTCCGCGAGGAAGTGGCAAAAGCAGGCCTTGACCGCGAATACAACCAGTACTTCGCCGTCCTGACCGGCGTCCGCAGCGTCGGCGTCATGGGCGACGAGCGCACCTACGACTATACGATCGCCCTGCGCAGCGTGACGACGACCGATTTCATGACCGCCGACTTCGCCCGCATCCCGTACGATCTCCTGGCGCAGGTCTCCTCACGGATCGTCAACGAAGTCCGCCATGTCAACCGCGTCGTCTACGACATCACGACCAAGCCGCCCGCGACGATCGAATGGGAATAAGCGAATCTTCCGCACATCGTGCGGAAGATTCGCTCATAAGAACGCGTGCTTTATTGAGAAAGCACGCGTTCTTCTTCTTGCATTTTTATTAAAAACTTGCAGACAAACTATTAAAGAATGCGTTCGCATTCTTCTCCTTACTTTTCCATTCTTCGATGTGCGGAATATTCGCTTTGAAGAACGCACGCGTTCTAATGAACGCTGTTCTATAGAACGCTTCGTTCTTCGTCTTGCGTTTTCATTTATATATTTGAAGAGGAACTATTGAAGAATGCGTTCGCATTCTTCTCCTTACTTTTCCATTCTTCGATGTGCGGAATATTCGCTGAGGAACTTTTAATGAATGCGTTCGCATTCTTCTCCTTGCTTTTTCATTCTTCGATGTGCGGAAGATTCGCTGAGGAACATTTTTGTGTTTTTCACTTTTTGTGCGGAAGATTCGCTTTAAGAAAGCGTGCGTTCTGTTTATCGCGTTATTTTTACTTCATTATCCATAAATGATCCGAAGGCGACCACATCTTTGAAAACTCCTGAACCTTAACGGCAGCAGCGAAGGGTTCTGATAGAAATGCTTGCATCGTCTTCAGCACGATTGCGAAATCGTCGGGCTTGATGTTGATTTTCATCGAAAAGGCTTTCCACTTTTTCTGCATGCCATCATCGTCATGAAAAGCCATGATCTGCTCCATCTGCTCAATCGAAAAGGAATGATTCCGATTCCCGAAAGTCTTTCGCAGTGCTGTGGATAACGTATTGCCATTCAATGAAAACTTATTTGCCAGATAGTAAATATCGTAATAATCCTTCATGCGGCTTGAAAATTCCATCAGGTTCAGAATGGCATCCAGCTTTTCCGCAACCGTGGTTTCAATGGTATATGTATAAATGGATGGTGCTTTAAAATCCTCAAGTTGCGTAGAAATCTGCCGCCTTTCATGTCCCGGAACGATAATATCGCCGACGCCGAAATCAAGCCCGAACGGTATCCGGGTGTTTTTGATATGAGCTACAATGGATGCACCGATTCCGGCATATTTTTTTGCGATGGCAATAGGAGCAATGTTTTTGATCTCAAATGTAATGAAATCATTTCCGGTATCGGCAGCGATGATTTTCTCTAAAACTTCCCTGACCTGCTCGGGAGTATTCGGTATTTTTCTCAGCAGAAAGTCCACATCCACTGTGACCCGACTGTCATAATCGGTAAGAGAATAAATGAACAATCCTCCCTTCAGCACAAGATTTTCGGAGTAATCGGATGCTTCCACACGCCGCAGAAATTCTTCCTGGCAGAACAACTGCAAACAAAGCGGATAGCTTCTGCCGCTTGTCAGGGACTTGTTTTTCAATCGCGCCAGTACGGATGCCCCCATGTCAGCCATTCAGGATAACCTCCATCAAATCCATGATCTTTTTATCGAGATGCATTGTTTTACCATACTCTGAAAGAGTGCGAAGGTTTTTTTTGTCATCGGCAATATACGCGTTGATGGCTTTATTGAATAGTTCATGATCAAGTCTGGTCCGGTACTTGAAACAATCACAAATGGTGCGTTCTCTATCATATATACTAAGGTGGATGCCGTTGAATGTCTCCGTTGTTTTCCCAAGCATATACAGATCCTTCTGAATATAGTAAATTTTCAGCGGAACCCCATCGATACGGAGTCTGGTCCTGGAAAATGTCCGCGGAACCGCAACCGTCCATAGTCGTGGCGTATAATCGCTGTACCCGTAATGAAACAGAGCGGATTCAACACATATGATCCCTTCAGGCAGAAGGGTCGAAAGCAGCTTTTCATCAGACGGAGAGCTGCTTCCCGGAAGCTTGTAATAGCCATGACGAATACGCTCAATATGCCCCTCGTTACACAGTTCAGACACATCGGAAGACGTGAGTCCGGCAGCGATAAAATCCGCTGTTCTGGCAATGCCTTCAGACTTTGTTATGATCATTTCTGCAATATCCGACTTTATCATAGGACCACCGATTATTAATACACACATTTTAAAATCTGTGTACGAAAAATATTTTACCACCCATTGTGCTTTCACACAACTATTTTTCGTACACACAAATTAATATCTGTGTATCATTAATTTGTGCAATACGGACGGCTCCCCGGCGTTTACATTGGATGAAACATTTTGTATAATGGGTTGTCTTTCGAACGCACATGCATTGATCCGATGCTTGCTTGCCAGCTTGATGGATGAAGGCGGGTTGGTTCTATGAGGGTATTCAGTCCGGCAGGCTTGCTGGCGGCTTCCATGCTGCTGTATGCGGCGGCGGCGATCGCGTCGCTGGCGCTGGCGAAAAAGAACAGGCTCTGTACCATCCTTTCCAGCATCATCTGCATGCTCGCCGGAGCATCCGGCCTTTCCTCCTCCCTGATTTTTCTGTTCACCGGCAGCGGCACGGTCTCCTTCGATGTGCTGCGGTCCGGGATCCCTTTGATGTCTCTGCGTATCCGGATGGACAGCCTGTCCGCGTTTTTCATCCTCGGCCTGTCCGTCATCGCGGTCTGCGTTTCGCTGTACTCCATCGGGTATATGCCGCATTATGAGGACAGGCGCAAAGCGGGTCTTTTCCACTTCCTGTATTCCACATTCATCCTTTCCATGGTACTGGTTTTCACGGCGGACAACGCCGTGTTCTTCCTGTTCGCCTGGGAGATGATGTCGGCGGTTTCGTATTTTCTCGTGGTGTTCGAATCCGAAAAAGAGGAAAGCCGCAGGGCCGGCTCGCTTTATCTGATCATGACCGGGGCCGGCACGGCGTTTCTGCTGTCGGCCTTCATGCTGATGTACCGGTACACCGGATCCTTCAGCCTTTCGGCGGATCCGGCAGCCATACCGGCGGGTATCCGGAACTGGATGTTCGTGTTTTTCCTTCTCGGCTTCGGCACCAAGGCCGGCGTCATCCCGCTGCATATCTGGCTGCCGGCCGCGCATCCGGCGGCGCCATCGAACGTATCGGCACTGATGTCGGGCGTGATGATCAAGACCGCGATTTACGGGCTGCTGCGTTTTGCGCTGGAGTACCTCGGCGTGCGGAATGTGTGGTGGGGGGCCGTGCTGCTGGCCGCGGGGATCGTTTCCGCGGTGCTCGGCGTCGCATATGCCATCATGGAGCACAACATCAAGCGGCTGCTGGCTTATCACAGCATCGAAAACATCGGCATCATCCTGATCGGCCTCGGCGCGAGCTTCATCGCATTCGCGCAAAACGACGCACGGATCGGCGCCCTCGCGCTGACGGCGGCACTGTTCCATACGCTGAACCATACGCTGTTCAAGAGCGGATTGTTCCTCGGCGCCGGATCCATCCAATACGCGGCGGGGACGAAAGACATCGAAAAGCTCGGCGGCCTGATCCGCAGAATGCCGGTCACGGCGCTGCTGATGCTGTGCTTTTCCATCGCCATCTCCGCGCTCGTGCCTTTCAACGGATTCGTCAGCGAATGGCTGACCTACCAGTCCCTGTTCGCGGGGATCGCCTCCGGACAGGCGGGCCTGAACATGCTGTCCATGCTTTCCGTCGCCGCTCTCGCGCTGTCGGGTGCGCTCGCGGCGGCATGCTTTGCCAAGCTGTTCGGCATATCCTTTCTCGGCAGGCCCCGGACCGCGCATGCCGCCGAAGCCCGGGAAGTGCCGTGGACCATGGGGGCCGGCATGGGCGTCCTGGCGGCGCTCTGTCTGGCGGCCGGGCTGTTTCCCCCGGCGTTCATCCGGATGATCGACCCGGTGGTGACGGGACTCGGCGGCGTCTCCATGGCGGACCGGCTGCAGGGCGGCCTGCTGTTCGTGTTCCTCCCGCCGGAGACAGGCGGCAGCCGCATTTCCCCGTTGAGCCTTCTGATCCTGCTGGCCGCCATCGTGCTGATGACGCTTCTTGTCCTGCGGATCGCCGGAGGAAAATACATCCGGAGAAAATACGGGACGTGGGATTGCGGATACGAGGCATTGAATGCCCGGATGCAGTACACCGCGACGGGATTTTCCAAGCCGGTCAAAATCGTATTCCGGATGCTTTTCCGGCCTTCCAGGGAGCTGAAGACCCGCGGCGGATCCCCGTATCATCCGGAATGGATGGGGTATTCCGTCGCGTCCGAATCCCTGTTCGAGAAGCGCCTGTATCAACCCGTTGCGAGACTCGTGCGGCGGCTTTCAAGGAAGACGAAATACTCCGTCCAGACGGGCAGCATCCGACGGTATCTGGCCTATATTTTCTTCGCGCTGATCGCGCTGATGATCTACAACCTGGCCGTGTAGGGGGAGGGAAAGGAATGGATATCATCGTTTATCTCCTGATCCAGACCGCCGCCGTCCTCCTGGTCGCGCCTCTGGTCAACGGCGTCATCAAAAAGGTGAAGGCCTGGACCCAGAAGCGCAGGGGCGCGCCGCTCCTGCAGCAATACTACGATCTGCGCAAGCTCGTCCGGAAACACTCCGTGGTCTCGGACACCGCTTCGTGGATCTTCCACGCGACGCCGCCGATCGTCTTCGCCACGGCGCTGTCCGCGGCGATCCTTGTGCCGGTCACGACCCTGATCCCCGCCGCGTCTTTCCCCGGAGACATCATCATGATCTTTTCCATCCTGGCTCTGGGGCGGTTCTTCATGATGATCTCAGCCATGGACACCGGCAGCACGTTCGGCGGGATGGGCGCGAGCCGGGAAGCGCTGATTTCCGCGCTGATCGAGCCCTCCATCCTCGTGAGCTTCCTGACGATCGGGCTGTATGCCGGGTCGACCGCCGTGATCCGGATGATGGATGCCGCGAAAACCACCGGCACGCCGCTGCTGCACCCGCTGTTCCTGCTGACATTTCCCGCGATGCTGATCATCCTCATCGCCGAGACATCCCGCGTGCCGGTGGACGATCCGTCCACGCACCTGGAGCTCACGATGGTCCACGAAGCCATGCTGCTCGAATACTCCGGAAGGCAGCTCGCGCTGATGGAGTACGGCGCGTCCGTCAAGCAGCTGGCGCTGATGACCCTGCTTGTCAACATCTTCGCCCCGCATGACCAGTGGCTTGCGATGACCGGTGCGGCCGCCGTCGCGCTGTCCCTTCTGATCTATGGGATCAAAATCATCGCGGCCTCGGTGCTGATCGGCCTCATCGAATCGTTTACCGTGAAATTCCGGTTCTTCAGCGTGCCGAATCTCGCGGCGCTGTCGTTTATTCTGGCGTTTTTGTCCTTTTTGCAGTTTTTTGTCCTGGGGAGGTAACGGGTGGATCCATTGGATACGATATTTTCTCTGCTCATCCTGCTTTCGGCGTTTCTTCTGATGGCCGGCAAGCGGGTCGAAGCCTACATCTCGTCCCTGCGGATCCAGGCCGCGCTGATCGCAGCCGCCACCTTCGCGGCCGGCATCCGGAACATCGCGGAAGGCGGCGTTTCGCTGATCGTCGTCAGCCTCCTGATCATCGCGCTGAAGGTCGTTTTCATCCCGGACAGGCTGCACAGGACCCGGGCTTCTGTGGAATACAAGGTCGAAAAAGATTTCATCCTCAACATCCCGATGCTCATCATGATCTGCTGCGGCATCGTTGTGCTGACCTATTTTGCCGTCGCGGCAACGGGCAGCCTGATGGGCGGACCCCGGAAGCCGCTGCTCGTCCAGTCGATATCCGTTGTCCTGATCGGGTTGTTTTTCATCATCAGCCGGAAAAAGGCCATCGGGCAGATCGTAGGGCTGCTGGTCATCGAAAACGGGCTGTTCGTCACGGCGCTGTTCATGACCGACGGCCTCCCTTTTATCGTAGACATGGGCATTTTCGTCGACCTGATCACGTCGGTGCTGATCCTCGGTCTCCTGGTATTCCGGATCAACGACCGATTCGAATCGATCGACATCGACCGGCTGAATGAACTGAGAGGATAGCCGCATGGGAATCTTGCTGTGGTGCATACCGATTGCCGGGATCCTGACTTTTTCGCTGCTGCGCTCCGCGAAAGCACAGCACGCCGTCAGCCTCCTGACGTCCGGCCTGCTGATCGTCCCGGCCTGGATTATGACGGCCGGAGTGCTGTCGGACGGACAGGTTGCATACGATTTCCCGGGCGGGCTGTTCTATGTCGATTCCGTCAGCATCATCGTCCTGGACATCGTGGTGCTGATCGGCTTCATGACAGCGGCCTTTTCCGTCGGCTACCTCGAGGAGGAGCGGGCGCGCGGCGAAATCGACGGCAGGCGCCTGAAGCACTATTATCTGCTCATGTACACCTTCATCTTCACCATGATCCTCGCGCTGACGGTGCGCAACATGGGCGTGATGTGGATCGCCATCGAAGCGACGACACTGGCCTCGGCTTTTCTTGTGGGCTTCCGCAACGACAGGCCCGCGCTTGAGGCTTCATGGAAATACGTGATCATCTGCTCCGTCGGGATATCGATCGCGCTCCTCGGCGTGATTTTCCTGTATGTCTCGACGGCCGGAGCGCTGGGCGAAGCGCGGGGACTGGACTGGACGGCCCTGTACAACGGCGCGGCCGCGCTGGACAGCCCGACGCTGCGGTTCGCCTTCCTGTTTCTGCTCGTCGGCTTCGGAACGAAAGCAGGGCTCGCCCCGATGCACACATGGCTTCCGGATGCACACAGCCAGGCGCCGTCGCCCATCAGCGCGCTCTTATCGGGCGTGCTGCTCAACAGCGCGCTGTACGGTATCCTCCGG
Organism: uncultured Oscillospiraceae bacterium; assembly: GCA_964507305.1. GTDB lineage: Bacteria > Bacillota > Clostridia > Saccharofermentanales > UBA5734 > JAQVYV01. Next base: position 5,134 of record CAZDPQ010000025.1, on the reverse strand, counting down.
TCTGCCGCGATCGTCAACCGGAACCTCGGCGGCAGCGCGTTCACCGGCACCCTGATGATCGCGGCCGGGCTGCTGTCCATCCTGACGGCGGCGCTCGTCCTCTTCACTCAAAAAGATTACAAAAGGCTGCTCGCCTATTCCAGCATCGAACACATGGGCATCATTGCCCTGGCCGCGGGGCTGTTTACGCCGGCATCCCTTTTCGCGGCGTTTTTCCACATGATCAACCACTCGCTGACGAAATCGATGCTTTTCCTTTCCACGGGCAGCGTGCTTCATAAGTTCGGCACGAGGGAGATCGGCAGGATCGGCGGGGTGCTGAAAGCGCTGCCGGTGACCGGCACGGTGTTTCTCCTCGGGCTGTTCGCGATCGGCGGGATGCCGCCGTTTTCGGTGTTCGCGAGCGAGATCAATGTGCTCGCATCCGTGTTCGCGGCCGGCGGGTCGGGGAAACGGGGCGCTGTCATCACGGCTGTCGGCATCGCCGTGGCGCTGCTGCTGGCGGCGGTGTTCGCCGGGATCATCCACGCACTTTTCGATATGTTCCACGGCCGGGAACGGTCGGGCGACGAGCCGGTCCGGCCGGGCGAGACCAATGTCGCCGGCGCGTGCGTGCTGGTGCTGATGCTGGCTGTCATCACGGCCATGGGCATCGTCATGCCGGCAGGGCTGGAAAGGCTGATCGCCGGCGCGGCGCGGATCGTGACGGGAGGCGGCTTATGAGGACGGAATGGCAGGAAAGGCTGCGCGGGGCTTTTCCGGATGCGCTTTCGAACGGCAGACGGGTCAACGGCGGCGAATGGCACTGGGACGCCGCGCCGGACCGGATCGGCGCGATCTGCGGCTTTGCCTGCGCGGAGCTCGGGATGCCGCTGATCGATCTGTTTGCTTCGGATGAGAGGGCGCTTGCGGGCGGTTTTGCGATACGGTATGTTTTCGCGGATCGCGAAGCCGGGCAGCTGCTGGTCCTCCGGACCCTGATCGCGCCGGACAAGCCGGAGTTTATGTCCATCAGCCGGTCCGTGCATGCGGCGTCGCTCTATGAACGGGAGATCCGGGATCTGTTCGGACTTGTGCCCGCGGGCCATCCCGAGCCGAAAAGGCTCGTATTTCACGGCAACTGGCCGGCCGGGATCTTTCCGCTGCGCAGGGATTTTGACCGCAGGAGCCGTCCGGAGTGGGCGCACGAGAAGACCGATTTCCGGTTTGTCGAGGGCGAAGGCGTATTCGAGATCCCGGTCGGGCCGGTCCATGCCGGGATCATCGAACCGGGGCATTTTCGTTTCAGCGTGGCGGGAGAGCCGATCATCCACCTCGAAGCCATGCTGTATTTTGTCCACAAAGGCATCGAAAAAATGTGCGAAGGCGAAAGCATCGAGCGCGGATTCTTTTTCGCCGAACGCATTTCCGGCGACGAAACATTCACCAACTCCCTGGCCTACTGCCTGGCGGTCGAGAAGGCGGCCGGGATCGCAGTGCCGGCGCGTGCCGATTACGGTCGTGTGGTGTTTGCCGAATTGGAAAGGCTGACAAGCCACCTCGGCGACCTCGCGGGGATCTGCCTGGATGTCGCCTACGGGTTCGCGGCCTTCCAGTTCCGCATGATGCGGGGGTGGTGCTACCAGATCGCAGACGAGCTGTGCGGCATGCGGTTCCTGCGCAGCGTGAACCGTCCCGGCGGCCTCCGGCGGGACTTCACGGCAGGAAAAGAAAGCAGCGTCATCGGACGGCTCCGCAAAATCGAGAAGGAACTCAGCGACACGGAAGCCATCATCCGATCCAACAATCTGTTCATCGACAGGGTCGAGAACACAGGCATCCTGTCCGGCCGGATCGCAGCCGACCTGAACGTCACGGGCCCGGGCGGCCGCGCGTCCGGCATGACCGGCGACGTCCGGACCGATTTCCCTTATGCCGCCTACGGCAGGCTGCAGGTCCGGGTGCCGCGGCATCATAACGGCGATGTCAACTGCCGCATGAACGTCAAGCTGGAGGAGTGCTTCGAGTCCATCCGGCTGATGATCCTGGCCCTGGAGGACATGCCGGCTGGCCCTGTCATCGTATCCCTGCCGGACCTTGCGCCGTACAGCCATGCGTTCGGCATGACCGAATCCCCGAGAGGCGAGAACGTCCACTGGCTGATGGCGGGCGAAAACAACACGATCTTCCGGTACAAGATCCGGACGCCGTCTTTCACCAACTGGCCGGGCGTATGCCATGCGGTCCGGGGCAATATCGTACCGGACTTTCCGCTCATCAACAAAAGCTTCAACCTGTCCTACGCGGGCAATGATCTGTGAGAGGGATCCTCCATGTTTGAAACGCTGCGAAAAATCGTCCGATATCCGAGGCTGACGCTCCCGTATCCGAAAAAACCGCCGGACAGAAGCCTTTTCATCGGCATGCCCGAGATCGCCAGGGAAAAATGCACGCTTTGCGGCGAATGCGCGGCATACTGCCCATCGCAGGCCATCCGGATCGACCGGGATGCGGGCGGCATCGGCATCAACCTGGACGAATGCATTTTCTGCGCGCTCTGCGAAGACATCTGCCCGACGGGTGCGGCGCGCATGACGGACCGGTTCGAGCTGGCTCAGAAAGACCGGGACCTGCTCCGGGTCTCGCCGCCGGCAGACGCCGACCGCGGCACCCTGATCCCCGGCATTTCCATCGAAACGGTCGAAGACGCGCTTGCCGGCAAGATCAAGGCCACGTTCGGACGCAGCCTGCAGATCCGCGAGGTGGATGCCGGCAGCTGCAACGGCTGCGATTATGAGGCCAACGCGCTGAACAATCCTTTCAACGACATCGAACGGCTGGGGATCCATTTCACCGCTTCCCCAAGGCATGCGGACATGCTCCTCGTGACAGGCTGCGTCACCCGCAGCATGGAGCTTGCCCTCATTAAAACATACAACGCCGCGCCCGACCCGAAGCTCGTGGTCGCCGTGGGAGCCTGCGCCTGCAGCGGCGGCATTTTCCGGGACGGATACGCCACGCGCGGCGGCATCGGCAGCGTCCTTCCTGTGGACGTCTATGTTCCCGGCTGCCCGCCGCGGCCCCAGGCGATCCTGTACGGGATCCTGAAAGCACTTGACAGGGTGAAATAGGGTCATAACTCCCTGCAGCGCGGGTGTTTCTGCGCTTGCTTTTTCCGCACTCCACCTTCCGCCCATATCATGTTTCTCGCGCTCCACCTTCCACCCATACCATGTTTTTCCGATTTCCATATGTTATGAGTAACATAGGTTCGTCGTAACCTATGCCTGAAGCGCGATCTCATAGAAATCAATCGTTGGGTGTATGTTAAGAGTAACCTATGTTAGCAGTAACATAGGGTTTCCGGATTTTTTATTATAGGGAAGACGGACACATTTTGACCGGTATGGAAGGATTGCTTCTGTCACTTGAATTACATATAGGATGTAGTAGAATGAATATCAGAGTAATAATGTCGTCGGGGAATAATCCTGTGATATAAGAACAGGGGTGCTGTGTGTATATGATTATAAAATGCCATTGTGAGAGGTGAGATGATGTTGAGAAAAATCCTGCTGATCAGCCTGGCTGCCGTGGTGATGCTTGGGACCGCCGCCTGTGTGAATACGGACGACTTATCATCGGATGAGGGGATTTCGGGATGGAATGAGACTTCCGGATCCGTAGGTGGCGAAGGAGATAAGGGCAGCAATGCGTCCGGAGCGGATACCGTTTCATCCGCAACGCAGAATGCATCATCATCCGGAGCGGATACCATTTCATCCGCAACGCAGAATGCATCATCATCCGGAGCGGATACCGTTTCATCCGCGACCGGCACAGGCTCAGCCGGCGGGACTTCCGGCACAGACGGGACACCGGACGATGAAAGCGGGGATGAGGAGGATGACGATTCGCCCGGCAGCACCTATTCGCTGGTCGGGAGCGAGGATCTTTATATTTCGGAAGGGACGGGCTTTCAGTATGCCGCGGCGCAAAACCATTTTGAAGCACTGAAGAATGAGATCCTGGGGGAGTACCATTGCACCGTGCTGGAGTTCGGCGCGGGCGATGGTTCGGCGGAATTCCATTTCGTGGGGCCGTCCTATCCGAACGAGGCGGGAAGCACGGCAGTGTCGACCCGGAATGCGCGGTACACCTGGAGCCTTCCCGGCAAGCTGACGGCTGGAGCGACTGTCGAGCTGAGGGCGACCGGAGTGGAGGAGTTCCTGACGACCGACGGAGGGACGGAGACGGGCCACTGGTGGGACAGCGGTTCCATGAGTGTCCTGATTTTTTCGGGAAATGAGAAGACGACGGAAATCGATTATGTCGGTAATGGAACGGGCATCCGCTGCACGGGCGGGACGACGAACAATATCCTGCCCGGACTGGGCGACGCGGATGATTTCAGCAGCGGGAGCTACAGCTTCAGCGTCCCGGCAGACGAAGATGTCCGGACCGTCGCGGTCTGCGTCCTGTACGAACCGGGCCTGAGCGGATACACGGTCGTCAGGACGTATATCTTCCAGCGCTGATCGGTTTGACCGCTTTTGCGCATTTTCCGGATTGCATAAATCCGTCTGAAGTAGTACCATGAAACAGGCAGCATGGACGTGGCGAAAGCGGATCTTTTTCAGATCAACTGCATAGCCGGAATGGCAATGGCCCCGGGATCCTTTCATAGCGAAGATGTTGATGAAAGGCTATCTTGATTTGTGGAATGCCGCCCGATCGTTTTTGGACGTGCCGATGCTGATGGCAATGGCGCCGTAAAAAAAAAACGAAAGGGATGGGACATTTTATGGATGCGAAGTATGTTTTCGTTACAGGCGGCGTCGTGTCGGGACTCGGGAAGGGGATCACGGCGGCTTCGCTCGGGCGGCTTCTCAAGGCGAGGGGGATGAAGGTCCGGGTCGCGAAGTTTGACCCGTATCTGAATGTCGACCCGGGGACGATGAGCCCTTTTCAGCATGGCGAGGTGTTCGTGACGGACGACGGGGCCGAGACCGACCTGGACCTGGGCCATTACGAGCGTTTCATCGATGAGTCGCTGACAGCCGCGATCAGCGTGACGTCGGGGAAGGTCTATTCGGAAGTCATCATGCGGGAGAGGAGGGGCGATTTCGGGGGCGGGACCGTCCAGGTGATCCCG
>CAZDPQ010000024.1:0-27304 GCA_964507305.1 uncultured Oscillospiraceae bacterium | reverse complement strand
CATAAAGTGCGTCTTGAGGCTCTAGCAAACTTATGCCGCACGCAACACCGAGCTCGCCGGCGAGGTCTGTCACATAGGTGTCGGAGGTGAAGATATGGTGGTAGATATGCTCGATCTTCTCGCGGCCGATCTGGAAAGAGGAGACCATGCCGCCGGCTTCCTTCGTGCTTTCGAGGACCGTGACGCGGTACCCGAGCAAGGAAAGGCGGTAGGCTGCCGTAAGGCCGGTGAGCCCCGCGCCGATCACGCACACATGTTTCCCCGGCGCCGCCGGAGATGCGGCACGGGACGGCGGCACGCCCGCGGGCGCTGCTCCTGAAGTTGTCACACGATTTTCCTGCATTCCATGTAATACCGTTTCTCAAAAGATTCACCAAGGGAAAAGGTCTTGCGCGGGAGCGCCCCGTACCGGTCGACCGTGTCGAAAAAGGCTTCCTTCGGCAGCGCAGGGAGGAGGATCCCGGTCCCGAGGCCGGACAGCCGTGTCAGCTCATCCATTCCGTGGATATAGTCGACGCGCGTGTCCGCGAAGACTTCCGCATACCGGTCCAGAATCGCCTGGACGGTGCCGGCCGTCAGAGGCGAAATCGGATGGCGCAGCGTGACAGCCATTGCCCTGCCGCCGCTGAACACGGTGAACGGCTGCACATCCCCGGAAATCGTCGAAGCCATCAGGATGGCATTGTCCAGAGACATCGCGTCGCTCACCTCGATCCCTGCGCCGGGGAAAAGATCCGGGATGTGCCGGACGAAGTCATCGGGCGAAACGCCGAACAGGATGCGGTGGATCGGCTCGAAGGTCAGGCCGGGGTCATGGATGTTGACAAGCTCGGCCAGCGCGAAGCGTGCCGGATGGTCGGAGGGGCATCCGCTGCGGATATTCTCCCAGTGGGTTTTCGCCGTGGCGAGGGAATGATTGCCGTCTCCGACCGCAAAAAGGAAGTCCTGTTCCGTGAAGGACTTCAGGCGGGACATCGCGAGCACGGCCTGTGCCGCGGCGCCGCTGTCCGCGGGGATGCAAAAGCCGCGGACATGTCCGCCGCCCTCGGGGAGGTCTGTGTCGTACAGGAGATCGAAACGGCCGGAGGCGCAGGCGGAGGCCAGCGGCTCGAGGATCGTCCGGCCGGGATCGTCCGCCAGAAGCATGACATGGGGGATCTCCAGAATGGCGTCCCGGCGGATCCGGAGCCTGGGAGGGATCCGCTCAAGGACCGTGCCCTCGGTCGCCCGGATGCGGGCGGAGGTCCCTTCGCGGAAATCGTAGGCCTCCAGGTCGATGGCGATCATCAGCCCCAGGCGGGAAGGGGAAAGCCGTGTCGAGCGGTCCGTGAGAACGAAACAGCTGCCGCGGGAGCGCAGCACGCCGGCGTCCAGGTAGTCCCGCATCGTGCGGTCGATGGCGGCGATCCGCTCGTCGACCGGAATGCCGTCCGGATGCTCCAGGTAAATCTCCGGCAGGATCAGGTGATACGCCGAGGGCGCCCCGCCGCGGAGCACTCGGGTCCGGACGGAGTCCCAGTACTCCGGAGAGGATGTGTACTGGTCGCAGGCGATGACCGGCCAATTCTCCAGTCCTTCGCCCGTGTCCGGCAAAAAAATCTCGGGTACGCGTACTCCGAGGTTTTCCATGATACCGGCGGCGGATAACGATGCGTCGGATTCTCCCATCAAAGCCTCCAGCAACCTGCACATCCTGTGATTGTCCAATATATATTATCACAATATCCGCCGCTTTGCATCATCCGGACTGCCCCGGATCGGCAGGTGGCCGACAGGGAAACGGATGCGTCGGACAACGGGCGCTCCCCGGCGGAAAAGGCCCGGACCGCCGCCTGCAGAGCCTTCCGGCACGGAAAACAGAAGGATAAGGCAATGAAAAAGATGAAATTCGTAATTAAGTGTAGAAAATCCGTGATTTTGTGGTAAAATGTGAGAGTACGGCGGAACTTTGACATCTTTGAAGGGCCGCCGATTGGGAAAAGGAAGCTTTGCTTCGTTTTTATCAATTTAAAGAAAGGTGAAAAGAGTATGAACAAGAGCGAACTGATCGATGCGGTAGCATCAAAAACCGAATTGTCCAAGAAGGATTCCGAGAAGGCCGTCAACGCTGTCGTTGAGGCTGTCAAGGGCGCTCTCGTCAAGGGTGACAAAGTCCAGCTCGTCGGTTTCGGCACGTTCGAAGTCCGGAAGCGCGGCGCCAGGACCGGTCTGAATCCCCAGACGAAAAAGGCGATCAAGATCCCCGCGACGAAGGTGCCTGCCTTCAAGGCCGGCAAAGCGCTGAAAGATGCAGTTGCCAAGTAATTTCCGTTTCATACATGGCATATAGGATTGAAATCTGCGGTTTTGTTCAAAGCAAAGCCGCATTTTTTTCGGAATAGAGCGGAAGCGGCGGATCAGGACACCACAAAGCTATTGACTGCACAATATTATATGGAGTATAATATTGCTAAGAAAATAGCAAAGGACGGTGATCCAATGACCTTCAATTACAATGCAGCCTTCCTTGACGCAGTCGTTCTTGCAGTCCTTTCCCGGGAACCTGCCTACGGATACAAGATCACCCAGGATGTCCGGCAGACGATTGAAATATCCGAGTCGACATTGTATCCTGTACTCAGGAGGCTCGAAAAGGAAAGCGCTCTCGAGACCTACGACATGGAATTCGCGGGACGCAACAGGCGGTACTACCGGATCACGCCGAAAGGCCGGAACATGCTGGACGGCTGCCTTGCGGAATGGGACGACTACAAGAGCAGGATGGACAGGGTTTTCCACGGAGGTGATCGCGATGAGGAGAGATGAATTTCTCAAAGAGCTGGCCGGCGAGCTTGCGGACATCCCGCAGATCGAGCGGGAGAACGCGCTCCAGTATTACCGGAATTATTTCGACGACGCAGGCGAGGAGAATGAGGCCGAAGTGATCGCCAAGCTGGATCCGCCGCGCCGCATCGCACAGGAGATCCGAAGAGATCTCGGCGGCAGCTCCGCAGACAGCGCGGCGGGCAGCCCGGCGGGCAGCGCTGCGGACGGATCCTCGGGCAGCGCCCCCGGCAGCGCGGCGGGCAGCGCCCCGGACAGCGGATCGTTTTTTACCCGCTCTTTTGAATTCTGGGGCATGAAGCTTCCGGGATGGGCGATCCTGCTGCTGGCCATCATCCTGCTTCCGGTCGCCGTCTCCGCCCTCTCAGGACTGTTCGGCGCAGCCATCGGCATCGCCGGCGCGCTGATCGGCTTCGCTGCCGGACTGTTCGCAGCATCCGCCGGGCTGATCCTCGGCGGCGCCGGCGCGGTCGGCACGGGGGTCGCGACCGCGATCGCGGGACAGCCCTCCAGCGGCGTCCTGATCGGCGGGATCGGCCTGCTGTGCGCCGGTCTCGGCGTTTTGCTCCTGATTTTTTCGATCCGGCTGTTTGCGGTGTGGATCCCGCAGTTTATCCGGTGGGCCTGCCGGCTCTGCAGAAAAGCCATGGTGAAAAAGCCGGCAATGGAAGGAGGTGCGGCATGAATATCACGCAGAAAGCTTTCATCAACATTGCGATCGGCCTTGTGATCATCGGCGTGGCGCTGATCGCCCTGGGTGCGGCATTCGGAGGGCGGATCTTTACGTTCGGGACCGGCAAGCCGACGGACATCACCAACGAATACGAGAATGTGCGGGAGCTGTCGGTCGAAGTCGATGCGGGGAAAATGATCATTCGAAAGGGCGAAAAGTTCGAGGTGCGCGCGACGGATGTCTATAAATCGGCTTTTGTCTGCACGATGCAGGACGGCATCCTGACGGTGAAGAACAAGGCGATCCGGTCGGTGTTCGGATTCGGCAGCATCCATCTCGGATTCTATCCATGGATGCGCCCGGATTCCGTGATCACCGTTTATATCCCGGAGGACGCCGTTCTCGTCCGGAGCGACCTGACGATCGGCGCCGGCAAGATCGAAGCGTATTCGCTGGAGACCGATGCGGTCCGCATCAAGGTCGGAGCCGGTGAGGTCAAGATTTCGGATATGAAGGCGCAGGATGCCGACCTCGACTGCGGGGTAGGGAGCATCGTGATCACCGGAGAGATCACGGGGGATTCCGTGGTGAAATGCGGTGTCGGCTCGATCCGTCTGGACCTCAAGGGCGATCCGAAAGCCTATGATTACAAGATCAAGGTGGGCCTCGGATCGACGCAGATCAACGACGAGAGCTATACGGGTTCCACAAATAAGACCGAGACCAACGACGGCGCGACCGGGAGCTTCAACCTCGACTGCGGTGTCGGCGAGATCGTGCTCAACATCGGAGAATGAGATTCCGGGAGGTGTGCCATGGCGGATATCGTGATGATCATCGCGCAATCCATGTTCCGCGATGAAGAACTTTTCGTGACGAAGGAGAGGCTCGGACAACTCGGGCACAATGTCACCGTAGCATCCCGCAGACAGCAGCCTTGTCAGGGGAGCAGGGGCGGCACGGCCATGCCGGATATGACGGTCGGCGCCATCCGTTCCGGGGATTTCGACGCGATCATCTTTGTCGGCGGAGGCGGGGCGTCCGAGTATTTCGCAGATGAGGCCGTGCACCGGCTTGCCGCGGATTTTGACCGGGAGGGCAAGGTCGTCGCGGCGATCTGCATCGCGCCGGTCATTCTGGCAAACGCGGGGCTCCTTTCGGGACGGCGCGCGACGGTTTTCCCGTCCGGCGCGGAGGATCTGCGGCGCGGCGGCGCGGATTACACGGGCGAAACCGTGACGCGCGACGGCCGGATCGTGACGGGGAACGGACCGCAAAGCGCGCGGGAGTTCGCGGAGCGGGTCTCGGAAACGCTCGGGGAGGCCGGCAGCGCCGGAGGGCGGAGCACCGGTCCGGCGATGGATGAAACGAAAGTCAATCCGCAAAAATGAAAAGCAAATAGGAATGAAAAGCATACAGGAGGGAACGATGGAATTGAATCAGCAGGTCCGGAATTTCTGGAAATCGCCGCCGGACGGAAAAGGCAGAGGATTCGGCATCCGGCAGGTCTTCTGGATCGCCGCGGCGTTCGTCGCGGTCATCCTGATCTTGTCCAATGTCTATATCCTTAAATCCAACGAAGAAGCCGTCATCACGCTGTTCGGGCGGTATGTCCGGACCGAGGGCACAGCCGGGATCAAGTTCAAGATCCCGCTGGCGGAAAAGAAAACGATCGTGGACACGGAAGGGATCCGGCGGATGGAATTCGGCTACAGGACCCTGAATGACCAGGCTTACGAGGAAGTCACCGCGGAAGCCCAGATGCTTACAGCGGACGAGAACCTGGTGATCGCCGACTGGGCTGTCATGTACAGGATCTCCGACAGCTACAAGTACCTTTATAATGTCGATTCCCAGGAGGCGACCCTGCGGACGATCACGGAAGCGACGTACCGGCGGGTCGTCGCGGCCCACTCGCTGGATGACATCCTGACCAACAAGAAGGAATCGATCCAGTTCGAGATCATCGAATCCCTGCAGGCTATCTGTGACAAATACGGGTTCGGCATCACCGTCACGGCCGTGCAGCTGCAGGACGCCATGCCGCCCGATGAGGTCAAGGACGCTTTCCTTGAAGTGGCATCGGCCCGTGAAGACAAAAACGCCAAAATCAACGAAGCCACCAAATACGAAAACGAAAAACTGCCGATCGCCCGGGGCGAGGCCGAACAGATCCTCAACCTGGCGGAAGGCTACAAGCAGCAGCGCATCAACGAGGCGGAGGGCGACGCCGCCCGTTTCCTTTCGATCCAGAAGGAATACGCCGCCGACCCTTCGGTGACCAGGACATGTCTTTACCTTGAGATGATCCGGACCGTCCTGCCGCAGGTCAAGGAGGTCTACATCATGAGCGACAGCGGCGACGTGCTGAAGTTCCTGCCGATCGGCGACGGGTCTTCCCTGTCGGGAAGCACCTCATCGCAGGCCGGACAGTGAGGGGGGAGGGCAAAACGATGAAAAAGGGCACCGTTATTTTCTGGGCAGCCGTGGCCGTGATCCTCATCGGGTTCGGCCTGTGCACGTTCCAGCTTCAGGAGAGCGAATCGGCAGCGGTCATGCGTTTCGGTAAAATCGTTACCGTATATGTAAAGACGGACGTGCAGGCGGCGATCGTCCGCGAAGGCCTGTCGAACGAAAACGACAAGCTGGCCGACGTGAAAGTCCGCGTCGGGACCGGACTGCATTTCAAGGTCCCGCTGATCGATTCCGTTAAAAAATACAACAATCGTCTGATGACCTACGACACCGAAGCGCGTCAGGTGATCACGTCCGACAAGAAAAAGCTGATTTTCGACAACAACGCGCAGTGGCGGATCGAGAATCCCGCCCTGTTCGAGGTGACGATGGGGCGCATGGAGGAAGCCGAAAAGAGGCTCGACGACATCCTGTATTCCATGATGAATGAGAAAGTCGGTAAAATGGAGGCGATCGTCCTGATTTCTGATAAGGAAGCGGTCGAGAAAATGCAGGACGAGCTTGCAATCCAGATTTCCGCGAGCATGAGCGCGTACGGGATCAATGTCTTCGACATCCGCGTGAAGCGGACCGAGCTTCCGGAAGAAAACTACGAGAGCGTCTATAACCGGATGAATACGGAACGCGAGCGGATCGCGGCGCAGTACAGGTCCGAGGGGGACGAGCTCGCGATGGAGATCCGTTCGGATACGGACAAGCAGATCATGATCCTCCTTTCGGAAGCCCGGAAGCAGGCCGAGATCATCAAGGGCGAAGGCGATGCGGAAGCGGCCCGGATCTACAACGAAGCCTACGGGACCGACAAGGATTTCTACGAGTTCTACAATACCCTGGAAGTGTACAAGCTCACCGTCGGATCGAACACGAAGCTGGTGATCCCTTCCGGCAGCCCGTTCGCTCAATACCTGTTCGGGGCGAAATAACCCCGATCGGACCCGCGCGTCCGCACCCATGAGCCTGCCGTGCGGATCCGCACCCGCGCCCGCGGCGCGGGTCTGCGGCGCGCGTCCGCGGTTTGTCCGTCAACCCCGTATCGGAAACCGGAGCACAAGAGCTCCGATTTCCGGAAAGAGGGTTCCGGAACTCTTGTACTGTCTATAAAATTTATTGATAAACAATAAAAATATATTGATATTTAAGATATCCTATGGTATAACAGGGTGTAGGAAAAGCTATGCCGGCCGGTTCGGCGGGATAGCGGATATCAGGGAGGATCGTGTTATGAGGATCGTCGGGAAGGGCAGCGTGGCCGGATTGCTGAAGGCTTCCGTCGATATCCTGCTGCTGGTCAATCTGATCGTGCTGGTGCTTCTGCCGCTGATCCTGCAGGCGATCTACGCGGCGCCGGCCGATCCGGGGTCGGGTTCCGCCATCCGCCGGAGCTTTTATAATGAGATCCCGAAAGAGAGCTACCGGTTCATGCTTTTTTTTCTTTATGCCGCCGGGATCCTGACCGCCTCCATCCTGCTCATCCTCAGGAAGATCCTCGGCAACCTTGCCTGCGGTGTTCTCCTCGACCGGGCCAACGCGCACGCGTTCAGGCAGGAGGCGTACGCCTGCTTCGCGCTGACCGCGGCTTTCATCGTCAAAATGCTGTGCTACAATTCGTTCCTGACGATTTTCTGTTTTTTTGCATTCATGGTCATCGCCTTGTTCTCCCTCGTGCTGTCGGAGGTCTTCAGACAGGCCGCCGCGGTGAAAGAGGAGAACGAGCTGACGATTTGAGGGGGACGCCGGTATGCCGATCCGGATCAATCTGGATGTGATGATGGCAAAACGCAAGATCGGTCTGTCCGAACTGGCGGCGGAGGTCGGGATCACGCTTGCCAATCTGTCGATCCTGAAAAATTCCCATGCGAAGGCCGTCCGATTCTCAACGCTTGACGCCATCTGCAGAGCCCTGGACTGCCAGCCCGGGGATATCCTGGAATTTGTCCCGGACGGGGACCGGGAAGACCGGAAGGGTCAGGAGGGAGCGATATGAGCATTTTGCGATCAGGGGCGCGGGAAGCATCCCGGCGGGCGATTCTGGCGGGAGCGATCCTTTTCAGCGTGCTGGCCGCGGATTTCGTCTTCATGAGCGGATTTTCACTAGGCTTCACCATTACCGTCTGCGCGTCGCAGCTCGGGGTGTTCCTGCTGTTTCCGCGTCCCGCCTCGGGGAAGACGCTGGCTTACTGCGTGTTCCTCGCGGCCTGCATCCTGGCGCTCGGATCGGCATATTCGATCTATTCGGATGCGGTCCTCCTTGTCCTGGATTTTCCGGTCCTATGCCTTCTGCTGCTGATCCAGCTTCTGCTTTATTCCGGCTCGGTGCCCGATGACAGCGACGGCATGGCATTTATAAAAGAGGTCCTGGTCTCGCCGTTCATGCGCCCGCTGAAGTTCATCGGCAAAATCCCGGCGGCCGCGAAGGACGCCCCGCCCGAGCCGGCAGAAGGGCAGGCGGCGGGAGCGGTTTCCCACCGGTCGATGAAGGCGGTAGGTAAGGCGCTTCTCGGGATCGCGGCCGCGCTGCCCGTCCTTCTGCTCGTTACGTGGCTCCTGTCGTCCGCCGACCTTATTTTCCGCCAGTATACGGCGAAAATCTTCGATATCCTGCTCAATGTCAAGATCCGGGAATACCTGTTTGCCCTGATCTGGGGCGCAGTTATTTTCCCGTTCGTTTTCAGCTTCCTCTACAGCTTTGCCGAGCGCTGGCGGGACGGACAGACGCCATCGGCCGGCTTTCCGGCGGTGATCGATCCGGTCGCCGCGGCCGCCGCGGTCTGCTCCCTGAACATCGTGTACGCCCTGTTCACCGCCGTGCAGTTCGGCGCCCTAGCCGGCGCATTCACGCAGAGCCTTCCCGAAGGGGTCACGTATGCCGAATATGCGCGTCAGGGTTTTTTCCAGCTCTGCGCGGTTTCCGTGATCAATATCGCCGTCGTCGTGGCCGGCGGGCTTTTTGTCCGAAGGAGCGGGAGAGCCGGGAAAATCATGAAAGCCATGTCGGTCCTGCTGATCGTTTTCACGTTCTTCCTGCTGGTATCGGCAGGATACCGGATGAAAATGTACATCGACGCGTACGCGCTGTCGCAGCTGCGGCTCCTGGTGAGCCTGTTCATGGGACTGATCGCACTGATGCTGGTGTACGCGCTGATCCGCGAATTCCTGCCGACATTCCGCTTTTTCCGGACAGCGTTCGTCACGGCTGTTCTCGTGCTCATTTTGACCAATTACCTGAATACCGACCGGGTCGTCGCCCGGTACAACCTCGCCCGATACGAGGCGGATCCCCGCCTGGACGCGGAATACCTGGCCGCCGGCTTGTCGTATGACGCGGTCCCGGACCTTGCCAACTTCGTGAAAAAATATCATAATGAAGTATCAGACGGGATCGCGGCTTCTTTGCAGGACCTATACGACGGGGAGCTCCGGGATTACCGCGAGGGCAATTGGAAAAGGTTCAACCTGAGCCGGGAGCGCGCGGAAAAGGCTATCCGGGAGCTTGCCGGGGAGAATTGAACCGGGGCTTCGGCGGGCGTGCTGAACGGCGGGAACGGCGGGACGGATGGCGGCATGATGACGATCGACGAAATGGAAGCCCTGCTCGATGAGATCGCGCAGGATTTCCCGGCCGGGCTGTTCCGGGATCTCAACGGAGGCATCCTGGTCCTTCCGGATGTCAAGTATCATGAGAAGGCGCGCGGCAACGACCTTTATGTCATGGGGGAGTACCACTACGACTCCATGCTCGGACGGTATATCGCCATCTACTACGGCTCGTTCGCGCGTCTGTATGGCAGTCTGCCGAAGGAGATCCTGAAGCAAAAGCTGACGGATACCCTGAAGCATGAATTTTTGCACCACGTGGAATCGCTTGCAGGGGAGCGGGGGCTGGCCGAGCAGGATGCCCGGGCGCTGGCAGCATACCTGCGGCGAAAAGGATAGACGGCGCAGCAGCCGGACCGCGCGGGAGGCGCGTCCGGAGACCATGGGAGGATGCGATGGGTATGATTGACAGCGGCGCGGCGAGGAAGATCGTCATCATCGGAGGCGGTCCGGCCGGACTGGCCGCGGCGACTGCTGCCAGAGCCGCGGATCCGGAAGCGGAGATCACGATGTTCAGCAGCGACAGCCGTCTGCCTTATTACAGGCTGAGGCTGTGCGAATATGTCGGCAGGGAGATCGATTACGCCAAGCTCACGATCCGGCCGGAGCCGTGGTTCGCGGACAACCATATCGTCCTGCGCCTGTCCGCGCCCGTCACGGCGATCGATCCCGCCCGCCATGTCATCCGCGCCGCGGACGGCGAAGTCCCGTATGACAGACTCGTCGTCGCCGCCGGAAGCACGCCCGTGCTGCCTCCGTTCGAAGGCCGGGACCTGGCCGGCGTCCACACGCTCTGGACCTGCGGTGACCTGGAATCGATCAATCGCAGCCTCGCCGGCGCGAAGTCCGCGGCGGTCATCGGGGGCGGGCTCCTGGGCCTCGAGATGGCGTACCGGCTGCGGGAGGCAGGGATCCGCGTGACCCTGATCGAAAAATTCCCGCGTCTTCTTCCCCGTCAGCTTGACGAGGAGGGATCCGCGATTTTCACTGAAAAAGTCAGAAGCCTGGGGATCCGGGTGCTGTGCGGCGCGGGCGTGACAGGCCTGCGGGACGGCGGCACGGGCGAAGGCAGGGTGCGTTTCGTCGAATTGGACGACGGCACCGCGGCCGACGCGGATCTGGCCGTCGTATCCGTCGGCGTCGCGCCCAACACGTCGCTTTGCCGTGAAAGCGGCATCGACGTGGAACGCTTCGTTGTCGTCAACGACCGGATGGAAACCGGAACGGAGTCGATTTACGCGGCCGGAGACATCGCTTCCCTGAACGGCCGATGGTTCGGACTGTGGACGGTCGCAGACGCGCAGGGAAAGACGGCCGGCAGCAATGCGGCGGGCGGGAGCGTATCCTACGCGGCCGCGCCGTCGCCGTATGTGCTGTCGACCATGGGCACACGCGTCGTCTGCGCCGGGGATCCGGGCGACGGCTCCGGTGCCGGCGGGGAAGGCACGCCGCAGTACGAGTCGGTCGTGAAGGCCGACCGCGGGACCTTTTCCTATTCGCGCCTGGTGTTTCGGGACGGCCGGTTTGCCGGATACATGCTGGTCGGCAGCCCCGCTGCAGGATGGAGCCGGCTGCAGACGCTGATCGGGCGCGCCGCGGGCCGCGACGAAGCCATCGCCGCTCTTGGATAATGCTCCTGTTTTCCAGGGTGATTGCGGCATTTTTTCGTAACATTTTCCGCGCCCGGGCTTTATAATGATGGTCGGGACGGCAGGTGCAGGCCGGTGGGCGGATGTCCGGCAGCCGTAAAGGATGCGGAATGAAGGAAACGATCTACATTGCCGAGGATGAGGAGAGCATCCGCCAGACGGTGAAAGCGTTCCTCGAGAGCGAGGGGTACGCAGTTGCCGGCTATGAGAACGGAGACCTCCTCTACGATGCGTTTCTCCGCGAACCGTGCGACCTCGTGATCCTCGATGTCATGATGCCCGGTTCCTCCGGTTTCGACATCACGAGAAAAATCCGGGCAATCAGCACTGTCCCGATCATTATCCTGACAGCGCGGGACAGCGACATCGATTACGCTACGGGTATCAACCTGGGCAGCGACGATTATTTCACCAAGCCGTTCAGCGCGATGTCGCTCGTGATGCGGGTCAAGGCGATGCTCCGCAGGGTCCGGCTCGACCGGCAGCAGCAGGATGCGGGTCCCGGCAGACCGGCGCAGGAGATCCGCGGAGGGATCGCGGAAAAGGCGCCGGAAAAGCTTTCGTTCGGGAGTATCACGATCAACCGCAACACCATGACGGTCCTCTCGGGAAACGATCCGATCGACCTCACCCCGAGCGAATTCAACCTCCTGGTCTACCTGGCCGAACATCCGGACCGCGTGATCTCCCGCGACGAGCTGCTGGACAGGATCTGGGGCATCGGCAAAGAGATCGAGACCCGTGCGTGCGACGATACCGTCCGCAGGCTTCGCAAGAAGATCGCCGGCACGACGGTGCGGATCGAGACCGTCTGGGGCTTCGGCTTCATCCTGAAAACCGGCTGAACGATCTTCCATGGGATCCCGCGCAGCGGGAGGATCGGCGGAATCATGTCTGCATTGAAAAAAATGAGTCTGAAAGCAAGGCTGATGATCATGGTCGCAGCGCTCCTGATCGGCGCATTCCTGGCTATTACGTTCGTATTCAACACGGTCTTGTCCAATTTCATGGAAAGCGGCGCCAACCAGCTGCTTTCCCAGGCATGGCAGGGCGCGGGCGGCGGCGATCCTGCGGCGCGCCCGCAGCCCGGAGACGGCGGAAGGCTGTTCCAGGCCGTGGCAGGCAGAGCCGAAGCGATCCTGCTGAGTTCCGATTACCGGGAGATCGAGCAGGGATTCCGGCCGCCCGACGACAACGCTTCCTATCGCGCCGATTTTATCGAGGCCGCGTTCGCCGCGCGGATCGACCTTGGATCGCAGACGGTCAGCCGGCTTGAATCCGGAACGACGCTTTACTACTACACCAGCATCCCTTACAGCGCCTATGAAGGCTCCCATATCGTATACTTCATCAACATGTCGGAAATCGACCATTTCCGGCAGACCATGACCGGTATCCTGCTGCTCGTCCTGAGCGGGGCGCTTGCTCTCGCGCTTGCCGTGACCTGGCTGATCGCCGGGAGGATCGCGGGCCCGATCGCCCGGCTCTCGGACTTCGCCGTGCAGATCGGCGAAGCCCGCTACGGCACCCTGGAAGCCGATTTCCAGGACCGCGAGCTGCACAATCTCCGCGAATCCATGAACGAAACCTCCAGGCGTCTTGAGGAATACGACACGGAGCAGAAAACCTTTTTCCAGAATGCTTCGCATGAACTCCGGACGCCTCTGCAGATCATCAAGACCAACGCGGAAGGCGTGCTCGTCGGCATTTTCGACAAAGACAAAGCAGCGTCCACGATCCTCCGTGAAACCGATGGCTTGAGCGAGATGGTGGAAGACCTGCTGTACATTTCCCGCCTCGACAGCAAATCGCGCGATCTCATGCAGACCGAAAACGATCTGCGCGAATCCTTATCTTATGTCATCAGCCGTTACGACAGCGTCCTGTCCAACAAGGGGATCCGTGTCGAATACGATTTTTCCGACACCCCCGTCCTGTTCACCTATGACGAAAAAACCATGGAACGCGCTCTTCAGAACCTGGTCTCCAACGCGGTCCGCTACACGAAGGACAGCATCCGCCTGAGCTGCCGCAGGACGTCGGACCGCATCCTCATCGCCATCGAAGACAACGGTCCCGGGATCAGCGACAAGGACCTGCCACGTATCTTCGACCGCTTCTACAAGGGCGAAAACGGGAAACACGGCATCGGCCTGTCAATCGTGAAATCCATCGTGACCTCATTCGGCGGCCGCATCGAAGTCTCCACCTCTCCCCGTGGCACCGCCTTCACGATCTTTCTCCCCGTCCATTCCTGATCCTGCTTTCTGACACCACGCTCCTTCCTCTGCGCGCCTACCCCTTCGCGCTTTTCAACTCATGTCCTCCTCTGCGCGCATCTCCCGCCGCTCACTCTATCGCAACACGACCCTGTCTCTATCCCTGTCCCTGTCCCTGTCCTTATCCCTGTCCCTATCCCTATCTCAATCTGCCGGAAACATTTGTTGTAAGAGCAGTCTCCTCATATGAAAAATCGGATTTCCCTATGTTAGGAATAACATATGATTTTTCGATTTATATATATACTGCCCGCGTACACAATTCAAATCGGTTTTCAGCGCGACTTGCGGCAACCTGCGTCGAATTTTCGTAGAAATCATTCCATTTTTACGGAAGATTCCGAAGAGGGTCATCCCTATAATGAAGGTGGAAAAACGAAGAAGGGAGAATGACGCGGGACATGATGGAACCTTGTTACAGGAATGAAGTGAAGCACATCCTTTCGGCCGGCGCGCGGACCATGCTCGAATCCCGGCTGAAAACCCTGTTGAAAATGGACGAGAATTCAAATGGCAGGCCTTACCGGGTCAAAAGCCTGTACTTCGACACCATCCGGGACGACGCGCTGCATCAGAAGCTGGACGGCGATCCGCACCGGGAAAAATTCAGGCTGCGCTTTTACAACGGCGACTTGAGCCTGATACGGCTTGAGAAGAAAGTGCGGGATTTCGACAAGGGGTACAAGCGGAGCACGCTCGTGACCCGGGAAGAAGCCGGACAGCTCATCCGGGGTGACCTGGGGTTCATCGGGGATCGGGATGACAGCGTACTTCGGGATTTTTACCTGAAAAGCCGGGTGTCGCTCCTGAGACCGAAAGTGATCATGGAATATGAGCGGGAAGCGTTCGTGTTCGAACCGGGCAACGTCAGGATCACCCTCGACAGCGATATCAGGACCTGCCTGTGCGCCGGTGATTTCGAGGGCGGATTTTTCAGCGCGGAGTATCCCTGCCTGTGTGAAGACAGGAACAAACACCTGCTCGAAGTCAAATTCGACCGCTTCCTGCCGGGGATCGTCCGGGACATCGTTCAGGTTTTGGAGACATCTGCAACGGCGAATTCGAAATATCTGAGCGGCAGGATGATGAACTGCTTTTGAGCGCGGCGCAAGCGGTGGCCGCGGAATGCCGGCAATGCAGGGATCCATAAAAGAAAAGGAGAAACACCATGAACGGCCTATTGACATCCATGAGCACCATCACAAGTTTTACCGACATTTTCAAAAAGAGCTTTCTTGAGGGATTCACGAAAACATCCTTCCCTGCCATGATCCTGTCGCTTGCCTCTGCGCTGGCGATCGGGATGTTCATCTTTTTCATCTATAAAAAGACTTTCGCCGGCGTCATGTACTCGCGGCCGTTCAACACCTCGCTCGTCCTCCTGACGCTTCTGACCACCTTCGTGATCCTCGCCGTAACCTCGAACGTCGTCCTGTCGCTCGGCATGGTCGGCGCCCTGTCGATCGTGCGCTTCCGGACGGCGATCAAAGACCCCCTCGACCTCGTCTTCCTGTTCTGGGCGATCGGCGCCGGGATCATCCTCGGCGCCGGGATGTACGGCCTGGCATTCGGCGGATCGCTGATGATCGGCGTGATTCTGTACGCGTTTGTTATGAAAAGCACCGCGGATCTTCCGTACATCCTGATGTTGAACGTAGAGAGCGAAGCCGGCGAGGCGGCGTCCTATGAGATCCTGAAACGGAATTTCGGGAAACTGCGGCTGAAATCGAAGACCGTCACACCGGGGAAAATCGAGCTGATCTATGAGATCCGCATCAAAAATTCCGACACGGCCTTCGTCAACGAACTGTCATCCCTCCGGGGGGTGCTTAATGTGGCGATGGTCAGCTACAACGGCGATTACGCGGCATGAGAAGGAGAAATGCATGAAAGCAAAAAGGGAAAAAAACAGCAGCGGGAAAGGCAGGCTGCGGTTCGCGGCGGCCGCGGCGGCTGCGGTGCTTCTGACCGCGGCATTTACCGGATGCGCTTCGGTTCCGGCAGACAGCGAAAGCGGAACAGATTCGGAAACCGTGTCGTCCGACTCGTTTGACACGGGCGTGATCGACACCACATTTAAAAAAGAAGACCTGGATGCGGCGGAAAGCGGTGCATCCTCCCGGATCGTTTTCAGCGGATCGGAGATATCGTATGATTCCTCAAAGGCAGGTGTGAGCGGGGATGACCTGGTGATCGCGGCGGCTGGCACCTATACGCTGAGCGGAACAAGGCAGGGCGGATCCGTCATCGTCAACGCGGGCAAGGATGCGACCGTCAGCCTGATCCTCGACGGTTTCAGCATCACCTCTCCGGATGGCCCGGGGATCTATGTCATGAGTGCCGACAAAGTCATCATCACCCTGGCGGCGGGAAGCACGAACAGCGTCACGGATCCCGCGGATTATACATTCGCCGGTACGGACACCTCGGAGCCCGACGCTGCGATTTTCAGCAAATCAGACCTGACGATCAACGGCAGCGGAACCCTGATTGTCAACGGGAATTACAAGCACGGCATCGTCAGCAAAGACGACTTGGTGATCACGGGCGGGACGATCCGGGTCCATGCCGTTTCGGACGGTGTTCGGGGCAGGGACTCCGTTACCTCCACAGGAGCTTTTCTGACCATCGTGGCCGGCAGCGACGGCATCCAATCCAACAATGATGAAGATACGGATAAAGGATACATTTACATCGATGGCGGAACGTATGACATCACGGCAGGCAATGACGGGATCCAGGCGCAGAATGCGCTGTGGATAAAATCCGGCACGATCGGCATCACGGCGGGCGGCGGAAGCGGCAGCGGCAGTGGATCGCAGAAATCTTCGGATAGCAGCAAAGGACTCAAGGCGGCATACGATGTGCTCATCGATGACGGATCCATCACCATCGACTCCAAAGACGACGCGATCCACTCCAACGGTTCGATCATCATCGGCGGAGGCACCTTCGCGATTTCCAGCGGGGACGACGCGATCCACGCGGACAGCCATATCGCGATCCATGGCGGCGGCATCACAATCGCCTCGTGCTATGAAGGGATCGAAAGCGCCGACATCCTCATCGCGGGCGGAACGATCTGCGTCACGTCAAGCGACGACGGGCTGAACACGGCAGGCGGCACCGGAAATACCGCGGGATTCGGCGGCATGGGCGGCGGAGGCGGCGGGATGAACGCCGACGACGGCAGCACGTTTGCGATGACCGGCGGCTGCCTGTACCTCAACAGCGGCGGAGACGGCTTTGACGTCAACGGAGACGCTGTCCTGTCCGGGGGTACGATCCTGGTCAGCGGGCCGACCGCGGACGACAACGGCGCCATCGATTACAACGGAAGCTTCAAGGTGACGGGCGGAACGGTCATTGCGGCGGGGAGCTCCGGCATGGCGCAGGCACCCGACACATCCTCAACCCAGTATTCCGTGCTGATCTACCTGACTGCCCGCCAGGAAGTCGGGACGATCATCAGCATCCGCAATTCCACCGGCGAAAGCATCCTGGCATTTGCGCCTGCTAAATATTACACGAGCCTTGCGTTTTCATCCGCGGCTCTTCAGAAAGGAGAGACGTACACCGTCTATGTCGGAGGGACTGCAAGCGGGACGGTTGTCAACGGTCTGTATACCGGCGGCACCTGCACAGGAGGCACCGAAACGGCGGAATTTACCGTATCCTCCATCGTTACGACATCGGGCAGCGGCGGCATGGGCGGCGGAGGAGGGCAGCCTCCTCCGGGCGGCGGAGGCGGAAGGCGCTGACAGGCGGCAAGGGCGGAAAACAGCGGAGAGGGCGGTCCGGATCAGACCGCCCAGTTTCCGTTGCGGAACAGGACGGTCTCCCTTCCGTCGGACGCGAGGGCGGTCACGGACAATTCGGGACAGCCGGCCATGAAATCGGCGTGGATGAGGCTGGTGTTGGCGCCGCGCTGCAGGAGTTCTGGTTTGGATTTCGACGCGCCGTCCGCCATCGCATAGCCGTACGATTGGCCGAACGCGAAATGGACCGATGCGTTTTCGTCGAACAGGGTGTTGTTGAACAGGATCTTCATGTTCGACAAGGGCGAATCATCCGGCACAAGGGCGACCTCGCCGAGATAGCAGGCTCCTTCGTCATTCGCCAGGAGGTGCCCGATCGCTTCTTTGCCTTCGGAGGCATCATAATCGACGACCCGGCCATCCCGGAAAGTGAAGCGGAAGTCCCGGACGATCCTGCCGTTGAGGCTCAGAGGCCGGGTGGCCCGGAGCGTTCCTTCAACCTTCAGCCTGTGCGGGGTCGTGAAAACCTCTTCGGTCGGCATGTTGGCGAAATACGCAATGCCTCCCGTGGAATTTTTGGATCCGCCGACCCATTTGTGGCCTTCCGCCAGGCCGACCTTCAGATCGGTCCCCGGAGCGCGGAAAATCAGGCTGTCGAACCGCGCGGCATTCAGGAAATCCACATGCTTTTTCAGATTTTCATCGTGTCTCCTCCAGGCATCGGAGGGATCGTCGGCATCGAGACGGACCGCGCGGATGATGTTCTGCCAGAGGGCGTCGGTCCCCTCGTCCGCGGAAAGAGACGGGTACACGCTTGCGGCCCATTCGGGTGAAGGAACGGCGACGATGGTCCAGCGTGTTTTCGCCGTCATCCGGTATTCCGAAGCCGCGGCGGTCGCGGCCGACACGGTTTTACGGTCCCGTGCGGCTCTCTCCGCGGAGACGTTCCGGAGCAGGTCGGGATTCGGGGCATTGATGAACAGATGCTGGTAATGATCCTTGTACATGGCGATCAGGGCATCCGCTTTCCACTTCGGGTAATGGTCGAAAATGCAGTCCCTGCCGTACAGATACCTGGAAAGCGTGATCTCATCGTCCGTGAAAAGCAGTTCCACGTGCGAAGCTCCCGCGGCGTACGCCTGCTTTGCGGCCTCGCGTGCGAGCGGAAGTCCGTGCGGTCCGGTCCCGATGATCAGGCCCTCGCCCTGCTGAAGGTTGATCCCTGCGTTTACGGCCAGGTCGGCGTATTTGCCGAGAACCCTGCTGATATCCATATGCCCCTCCCTGCCGGACGGTACGGCAGCCGTCCGTCCGTTCGATTTCCTATCCATTATACGACAAGAACCGCCCGGAAGCATCCGGATCCTATGAAAACAAAGGGAATCAATATCCGGGTATTTTTACGGGCGCAGACATCCAAGCGGAACGACATAGATGCCGTCCTTCCGCCGGTATGCAAATTCCGTGGCGGTCAGAATCATCAGAAAGGACGGCTCACTCATACGGCCGGTATCGATCCGATTCGCCATCTTCTGCAGATTGGCAGCAGCGGAATCCAGCTCGGCAGCACCCATCTTGACCTCGAATGCAGCCCAGCTTCCGTCGCGGAGTACCATCACCGCATCGGATTCAAGGCCGGTTTTGTCCCTGTAATGATAGACATTGCCATCCAGAAGGTCTGCATAAACACGTAGATCCCGTACACAGAATGATTCGAAAAGATAGCCAAAGGTGTTGAAATCTTTTAAAAGCCTTCCTGCTGAAATGCCCATCACGGCCGCTGCGATCGACGGATCGGTGAAGTGCCGTTTCGGCGAAGTCCGGAGAGGCGTGCTGGAGCGCAGCGCCGGATTCCATGCAGGGAGATCTTCAACGACAAAGATCCTTTCCAGCGCATTTAAATAGGATGAAATCGTCGGGATGGTGATGCTTTCATCCTTCCCCTCCATATCGGTCCGCAGGGTCGTCATTGTCGCTTCGGTAGCGATATTCCGGGCGATCGATCGCATCAGGATCCGGACTTTTCCCGGGCTTTTCTCAACGTTGTCCACTCTGGAGATGTCCTGGTGGATCACGGCATCTACATAATCCCTTGCACGCAATCCGGCGGTTTCCTGGTCAAGCGAAAGGGATGCCGGCCAGCCGCCCCGGATAATCATCCCGGCCAGTCGTTCTATCGAGATGTCACTCCGCCCGGAAATGTCGGCAGGATGATCGAAAAGATCTTTAAGAGATACCGTTCCGGTCGATTCGAGTGATTCATAAAGGCTCATCGGCCTCATCCGAAGTCGGGATATCCTGCCGGTACCGGTGTGGGCTGTGGTATTATCGGACGGGACGGCGGAACCGGTCAGAATGAACTGTCCCTGAAGATCTCTTTGATCCACAGTGAAACGAACGGCATCCCACAAGATCGGCGCGATCTGCCACTCATCAAGCAGGCGGGGTGTGAGGCCTTCCAATAAGAGGGAAGGTTTGATGGAAGCAGTCTGCAGATAGGATGCTTTCTTGTCCGGGTCCTGCATCATAAGACTGCTTCGGGCAGCCTGCTGAGCCGTGCGGGTTTTCCCGCAATACTTTGGTCCTTCGATCAGAACGGCTCCTGATGATCGGAGTGATTTTTGCAGCATTTCATCTGCCACACGCGGCATGTATTTTGCCATACGCCAAACCCCTTTCCATTCTTGGATCCATTATATATCATTTTCTGTTTTGGCTCAATGTCATTTTCTGTTTCGGCTCGTTTTCATTTTCTGTTTTGGCTCAAGCACCTGAACAACCGTGTACTTGTCAAGTTTAGTGGACATAAAAAACATTTATTGCAAAATTACATTTTTATTTGTAGACACCGGAAACGATTTTGATCCGATGTCATTTTTAATAGTAGACAGATTTGATGTTTTATACATAAATCGGTTCTTCCACTTATAATAGCCTGACCGGCTTACACCCATCAGATCGCATAGCTCTTTGACATCGTCCTCCCGTGAAAGAGTATCGATCACCTCGTATTCTTCGGTTTTAAATGAACGTATACCTGTTCCCCGTTTTCCAGCGTTTTCACTGTATAGTTTTTTTTAAGGCGCTCATTCTCGATCCGAAGTTTCAGGATCTCTCGCTTGTAATTCTCTTCCGTCCTGTCGATGCCTTCCGGCAATACGTCTCCTAAAATGGCATCGGCTCTGGCAAGTCCCTCGATTCCCTGCTCTTCGTATTGTTTCAGCCATTTCTTGAAAGCAGTCGTGGATACATTGTTTGCCTCGCAGAAGTCGCTGAATCGAATATCCGGGTTGCTTCTGAATCTCCTGATCAGAAATTCCTTCTCAAATGGATCCAATTGCCTTCCCATAAAAGCGAACTCCTTCCCGGTAGAATCGTTCACCTCTATTCTAGACTAAAGATGATTTTTTTCTACCCCTTTGTGTCCACTTTTAGAGTAGCATCACCGCGCCGGCGCACTTCATAAATCGACGGAAAAAGGGTATACTGTCCGTGGACGGAGGGCATGGAGATGAAAGACGTTCTGATCACCTATGCGACAAAGACCGGTACGACGGCACACGCCGCGGAGATCATCGGGGAAACGCTCCGGGAAGCCGGTTTTCAGGCGGAGGTGCGGCCTGTCGGGGAGGCCGGCGCGCCGGACGGTTACAGGCATGTGATCCTCGGCGGCCCGGTCAACGGGATGGCCCTTCATCCCGGTGTCGCGGCTTATGCGGCCGGACACGCGGACGCGCTGGCGGCCGCGGATGTGTCCGTCTTCATGATGTCGTATGTTTATTTCACCGGCAGGGCGATGTGGAAAAAAGCGATCGAAGGCGCGTTCCGCCGTCTTCCCGCCGGGATACTCCCCCGGATGACCGGGATCTTCGGCGGAAAAATCGACAGGAGCATGCCGGGTATCGCCCGCCTGATATTCGGGATCCGCAGGGACGCGCCGTGCGACCTCCGGGACGACGGGGCCGTGCGGGACTGGGCGGGGCAGTGGATCGCCGGCGCGGCGGAAGCGCGGGGAGCCGCGGACCGCTGAGCGCCGGGAAGGGATGCCGATGGGAAAAGGGAAGACGCTGGATTACCTGATCGTGGGGAGCGGCCTTGCCGGTGCCGTGTTTGCGCACGAAGCGGCCCGGGCGGGAAAAAAGTGCCTGGTGGTCGAGAAGAGGAGCGAAACGGGCGGCAATGTCCGCTGCGAGACGATAGAGGGCATCTGCGTCCACCGGTACGGCGCGCACATTTTCCACACGGACGACGATCGCGTCTGGGACTACGTGAACCGCCTCGCGCCGTTCCGCCCGTTCATCAACAGCCCGATCGCCAATTATAAGGGGGAGATCTACAACCTCCCGTTCAATATGAACACCTTCTCGAAGCTCTGGGGGATCTCGGCCCCTTCGGAAGCCGCCGCGATCATCGCGGCCCAGGCCGCGGAGGTCACGGGGGAGCCGTCCAATCTCGAAGAGCAGGCGATCAGCCTGGTCGGACGGGACATTTTCGAAAAACTGATCCGGGGCTATACGGAGAAGCAGTGGGGCGCGCCCTGCAGCGAGCTTCCGGCGTCGATCATACGGCGCCTTCCCGTACGTTTCACATATGACAATAACTATTTCAACGACCGGTATCAGGGGATCCCGGACGGCGGATACAACGCGGTCATCGACCGGCTGCTGGAGGGCTGCGAAGTCCGGACGGACACCGATTTTTCGCAGCACCGCCTGGAGTTCGGCGCCGCGGCGCGCAGGATCGTGTACACGGGCATGATCGACGGATTTTTCGATTATGCCCTCGGCCCCCTGCGGTACCGGAGCCTGCGCTTCGAGCACGAGATCCTGGACGAATACGACCACCAGGGCGTGGCGGTGGTCAACTACACCGACCGCGAAACGCCTTATACCAGGATCATCGAACACAAGCATTTCGAACGCGGGACCCAGCCGAAGACGGTCATCACGCGGGAATATCCCGTGCCTTATGAGGAAGGCCGGGAACCCTGCTACCCCGTCGGCGACGCGGAAAGCATGGACCTTTACGCGCGGTACGCGGAGCTCGCCGCCCGGGAGCCGGATGTCCTTTTCTGCGGAAGACTCGCGCAATACCGGTATTATGACATGGACGACGTGATCCGTGCGGCTCTCGACCTTGCGGACCGCGAACTGGCCTGACGGAACGGCCATTGCGCGAATTGCTGTAAAAAAAACGAAGATTCCACGGTTTATAGTGCATTTGCGAAATTTATCCCGCGGCCCCGAAAGGGTGTTGTCCGCGGGTTGTTTATTTGATATATTTTAGTAGAATGTCTGACGACTGCTGACAATAAAACAGATATACAACTGCATCTTTGACTCCTGACGGCATGGTTTTGCCTGAATATATTGTGTGTTATGCATGGTTCCGCATAGATCGCAAGGAGGTCCCCATGAGCAGTAATATCACCGAATGCACCTGCAGTACCAGAGAAGACAAGAAGAAGTACGAAGAAATCGCCAACGTCATCGACCTTTACAGGGACAAGGAAGGGAGCCTGATCCAGATCCTCCACCTTGCCCAGAAGATCTACGGCTGCATTCCGCTCGAGCTCCAGAAATTCATCGCGGATTCCCTGGATAAGCCCCTTGCGGAAGTGTCGGGGGTCATCACGTTCTATTCCTTTTTCTCCACAAAACCGCGGGGAAAGCATACGATCCGCGTCTGCCTCGGCACGGCATGCTATGTCAGGGGCGGCAAGAAGCTGATCGAAAGCCTCCAGGACACCCTCAAGGTCAAGGTCGGCGACACGACCGAAGACGGACGGTTCACGCTTGAAGTCGCGCGCTGCATCGGCGCCTGCGGGCTTGCCCCGGCAATGATGATTGACGATGTGGTCTACAAGCAGGTCAACGTCAACAGGCTCCGGGGGATCCTTTCCAGGTACGCACAGGAATGAAGGCCGCCCGCCCGCGGCTGTGAGGGAGAAAAACATGAACGGTAAGAAAACGAACGGAATCAAGATCAATGTCAAGACCGGCAAGACCGCGAACGCGCCGAAAATCGGCAGCCTCCGCGACCTGGAGCAGATCCGGGATGATTACAGGAAAGAATACAACCGGTATGAGCATAAAGTTCTGGTCTGTGCCGGCGCGGGATGCATATCCTCCGACTGCGGCAAGGTCCTTGAAGCGGTCCGCGGTGAGGTCGGCAGGCTCGGCCTGACGGAAAAAGTCCTCGTCTACGAGACCGGCTGCATGGGCACCTGCGCGGTAGGCCCGGTCATGCTCATCCTGCCGGAGCGGGTGTTCTATACGCAGCTGACGCCGGAAACCGCGGCCCGGATCATCAAGGCGCACATCGTCGAAAACCGGATCCTCGCCGAACACACCTTCTTCGACCACTCCCTTGGCAAGAGGGTCCCCTATATCGACGACATCGATTTTT
Organism: uncultured Oscillospiraceae bacterium; assembly: GCA_964507305.1. GTDB lineage: Bacteria > Bacillota > Clostridia > Saccharofermentanales > UBA5734 > JAQVYV01. Next base: position 3,645 of record CAZDPQ010000024.1, on the reverse strand, counting down.
TCAAGGATCAGGTGAAGATCGCACTCCGGAACTGCGGCATCATCGAATACGGCAGCATCGAGGCGTACATCGCGGCGGACGGTTTTTTCGCGATCGCCGGCGTCCTGCGCGGCAAGAGCCCCAAAGAAGTCGTGGAGATCGTACGGAACTCCGGGATCAAGGGGCGCGGAGGAGCCGGATTCCCGACGGGAGTCAAATGGGAAGCCGGCCTCAAGGCCAAAAGCGACCGCAAGTTCATCGTCTGCAACGCGGATGAGGGCGACCCGGGCGCTTTCATGGACCGCAGCATCATCGAGGGCGACCCCTATTCGCTGATTGAAGGCATGATGATCGGCGGCTACGCGATCGGCGCGTCCATGGGTTATGTGTATGTCAGGGCGGAGTACCCGATCGCGGTCGAGCGGCTCGGAGCGGCGATCGACGACGCGCGGGCCCGGGGGATCCTCGGGAAGAACATCCTCGGCAGCAATTTTGATTTCAACATCGAGATCCGGATCGGCGCGGGCGCGTTCGTCTGCGGCGAAGAGACCGCCCTGATGTCATCGATCGAGGGACGGCGCGGCGAACCGAAGCAGAAGCCTCCGTTCCCGTTCCAGCGCGGCCTGTTCGGCTGCCCGACCATCATCAACAACGTCGAAACACTGGCGGCGGTCCCGGCGATCCTGCTCAAGGGCAGCGAATGGTACGCGCAGTACGGCACCGCGGCCAGCAAAGGGACGAAGGTCTTCGCGCTCGCCGGCGACATCGTCAACACCGGCATCGTCGAAGTGCCGATCGGCATGCCCCTCGGAGACATCCTGTTCAAGATCGGCGGCGGTATCATCGGGAAGAAAAAATTCAAGGCGGCCCAGATCGGCGGCCCGTCCGGCGGATGCATCACACCGGAAAACCTGAATGTTCCGACGGATTACGAATCGCTGACGAAGCTCGGGGCCATCATGGGCTCGGGCGGCCTGATCACCATGAACGAAGACACCTGCATGGTGGACACGGCCCGGTTCTTCATGGACTTCATCCAGGACGAATCCTGCGGCAAGTGCGTGGCGTGCCGGATCGGGACCAAGCGGATGCTCGAGATCCTGGAGCGCATCACCAAGGGAAAGGGCCAGCCGGGCGACGTCGAGCTCCTGATCGAGCTGGGCGAAACCATCCGGGAGACCGCGATGTGCGGCCTCGGCCAGACGGCGCCGAACCCCGTGCTCAGCACGATCCGGTATTTCCGGGACGAATACGACGAGCATATCAATGACAAATACTGCCGGGCCGGAGTGTGCAGCGACCTGTTCGTTTCTCCCTGCGAAAACGCCTGCCCCGCGGGCGTGAATGTTCCCGGATATCTCGCGCTGGTCGCTACGGGCAGGGTGCTGGACGCATACCGCCTGATCCGCCAGGAGAATCCGTTCCCGTCCGTCTGCGGCAGGATCTGCACCCGGCCCTGCGAGAGCAAGTGCCGCCGCGCATCGCTCGACGAAGCGCTGGCGATCTGCAACATCAAGCGTTTTGTCGCGGATTACGCGCAGAAGTACGAGCAGCCCTACGCCAACGATGTCGTTTTCCCGAAAAACGGCCGCCGGGTAGCCGTGATCGGGGCCGGCGCCTCGGGCCTCACCTGCGCCTACTACCTCGTCCGGATCGGCTACGCGGTGGACGTCTACGAATCGGAACCGGTCGCGGGCGGCGTCCTGACCTACGGGATCCCCGAATACAGGCTTCCGAAATCCGTTTTCGCGCATGAGATCGACCTGATCCGCGAAGCGGGAGTCAACATCATCCTCAACACGGAGATCGGCCGCGATGTCAGCTTTGACAAGCTTCGCAAAGACTACGACGCGATCTATGTCTCGACGGGCACCCAGTTCCCGCAGAAAGTCAACATCCCCGGTGAGGAACTCCCCGGCATCCTGCACGGCATCACATTCCTCAAGGAAGTCAACTCTCATCATCCGATCGACATCGGGCGGACGGTCGCCGTGATCGGCGGCGGCAATACCGCCATCGACTCGGCACGCACCGCCGTGCGCCTCGGGGCAGAGAAAGTCGTGATCCTCTACCGGAGGACGCGGGAGTCCATGCCGGCCTATGAATCGGAGATCGCGGAAGCCATCGAGGAGGGCGTCGAGATCATGGAGCTGGTCGCCCCCGTGGGCTTTATCGCAGGGAAGGACGGCTCGGTGGAAAAGATCGAATGCGTCCGCATGAAGCGCGGCGAGTTCGACAAGTCGGGCAGGCGCAAGACCGTGCCGATCGAGGGATCCAATTTCACCATCGAAGCCGATACGGTCATTCCCGCGGTCAGCCAGTATTCGGATCTTCCCTTTATCAAGAAGACCGAAATCGGCCTCACGTCCTGGGGTACTTTCGTGGTCGACTCCCACACCCTGATGACGACCAAGGAAGGCGTGTTCGCCGGCGGCGACGTTGCCAGGGGCCCCGATACCGTGATCCAGGCGATCGCGGACGGCAAGCTTGCGGCGGAATCGATCGACCGGTACCTCGGCGGTAAGGGCAAGCTCAACAAGGGAGCGCACATCGACATCCCGCGCGATTTCTCGGATGACGAGGTGACGGCGCTCGGCCGCTTCCCGATCGAAGTCCTCGATGTGGACTTGAGAAAAGGCAATTTCGACGAGGTCGCGCTGGGCTACCACAAGGTGGTCGCGATGGCGGAAGCATCGCGCTGCCTGCGCTGTGACAGGAGGTAAGGATCATGATCATTAACATCACGCTCAACAATCGCAAAATCGCCGTGGACGACAGCCTCACCATCATGGAGGCCGCCCGGCTGAACGGGATCCGGATCCCGAGCCTCTGCTACCTGGAGAATATCCATGAATTCGGCTCCTGCCGCATCTGCTCGGTCGAGGTCAAGGGGGCAAAGACCCTGCTGGCCTCCTGCATCACCCGCGTGACCGACGGCATGGTGATCTTCACCAATTCCGACCGGGTCCGCAAGGCGCGGAAAGTCCTTTACGAGCTGATCCTGTCCGACCACGCGAAAGCCTGCCTGTCCTGCAAGCGCAACCAGAGCTGCGAGCTCCAGATGCTCGGCAAGACGCTCGGGATCGAGCAGACGCGCTTCGAGGGCGAATATTCCTCGTACACCTGTGACTCGAGCGTTTCGGTCGTCCGTGACATGAACAAATGCATCCGGTGCCGCCGGTGCATCACCGTCTGCAGCGAGATCCAGGGTGTCGGGATCCTGAATGCCCAGAACCGCGGATTCCGGACGGTGATCGGCCCCGCCATGGACCTCCCGCTCAATTCCCTGAGCTGCGCGTTCTGCGGCCAGTGCACGATCGTATGCCCGGTCGGCGCGCTGCAGGCGAAGGATACGCGTCCCGAAGTGTGGGACGCGATCAACAACAGCGGCAAGCGCGTCATCGTCCAGGTCGCCCCGGCGGTCCGCGTCGCGCTCGGCGAAGAATTCGGGATGTCGCCCGGCACGTCCGTGACCGGCAAGATCGCGTCCGCCCTGCGCATCATGGGATTTGACGACGTGTTCGATACGAATTTCACGGCCGACCTCACGATCCTCGAAGAAGGGACGGAGCTCCTCCAGCGTATTAAAAAAGCGGTCTCCGGCGCGGGCGCGTCCCTGCCGATGATCACGAGCTGCAGCCCCGGATGGATCAAATATGTCGAGCA
>CAZDPQ010000023.1:0-27567 GCA_964507305.1 uncultured Oscillospiraceae bacterium | reverse complement strand
GCTTGCTCTGCATGAGCCCGACCGTATAAGGGTGCGACGGATGGTGGAATATCTCGTCGGCCGTCCCCTTTTCGACGATCCGTCCGGCATACATGACCACGACATAATCAGCCATTTCGGCGATCACGCCCAGATCGTGCGTGATCAGCATGATGCTGCTGTTGATCCTGGTCTTGAGGTTGCGCAGCAGATCGAGGATCTGGGCCTGGATCGTCACGTCGAGCGCGGTGGTCGGCTCGTCGGCGATGATCAGGCGCGGGTTGCAGGAGAGCGCCATCGCGATCATCGCGCGCTGGCGCATGCCGCCTGACAGCTCGTGCGGGAACATTTCGTATACACCTCTGACATTCGCAATGCCGACCATCTCGAGCATCTGCAGCGTCCGCTCTTTGACCTCTTCGTGCGACAGATTCTCATTGTGCAGATCGATCACCTCATTGATCTGGGCGCCGATCCGGAAAACGGGGTTGAGGCTGGTCATCGGCTCCTGGAAAATCATGGAGATCTGGTTGCCGCGGATCTTCTGCATCTTTTCATCCGGCATATTGGGGATATTGTACGCCTTGTCTCCCGCGTTGAACCGGATCTCCCCCTCGACGATCTGCCCCTGGGGGCGCTGGACAAGCTGCATGAGCGACAGGCTGGTCACGGACTTGCCGCAGCCAGACTCTCCGACGACCCCGACCGTCTTGCCGGCGGGGATGTCGAACGTGACGCCGTCCACGGCCTTGACCGTGCCGATGTCGGTGAAAAAGTATGTATGCAGGTTGTCGAATTCGACGACGTTGGACGGATCCTTCATCTGGATAAGATAATCCGATTCGGGGACATTCCTTCGTGTGCGCTTCTTCTCGAACGCATTGACGATCCGGCGGTTCTCCCGGGAAATACGCGCCGTCTCGCGCGCGGTAATGTAATTGGCCTTCCGGCGGGCAGCCTTGTTCTTTCTTTTACCGATTTTGGAAATCAGGTCATCATGGATGGGCATGTTTGGTACCTACCTTTTCATTTTGGGGTCATAGGCGTCGCGGAGTCCGTCCCCCACAAAGTTAAAGCCCAGGACCGTCAGCAGGATCAGCATGCCGGCAGGTATCCAGGAGAACCAGAAATTCGTCATTTCATAGGACGTGGTCACGCCGCTGATGATGTTGCCCCAGGACGCATAAGGGAATTTGACGCCGAGGCCGAGGAAGCTGAGGGTGGACTCCGTGAGGATGATCCCGCCGAGGCCGAGGGTCGCGAAAACGATCAGCTGCGGGATGACGTTCGGGACAAGGTGCCGGAAGATCCTCTTGGATACGGAGATGCCGGAAGCTTCCGCTGCGATCATGAATTCCTGCTCGCGAAGCGAAAGGATCTGGCCTCTGACCACGCGCGCGATCCCGGGCCAGCTGATGATGCCGAGCAGAAGCATCAGAAAATAGATCCTTTCTTTCGGATTGATGTCAAGCTTGTCCATGACCGCGCCCAGGATGATCAGGAGAGGCATGAACGGGATGCAGTTGAACACGTCGACGACCCTCATGATGAGCATGTCGACCCATTTGCCGAAATAACCGGATAACCCGCCGAGGATGACGCCGAGGATCGTCTCGAGTGCCACGACGATAAAGCCGATCACCAGCGAGATGCGGCCGCCGTACATCAGACGGGTCAGCACATCCATGCCGTGCGCGTCGGTGCCGAGCCAGTGCTCCCGGGTGGGTCCCTGGTTGATCAGGATCAGCTGCGTCGTCGTCCGGGTCTTCACCGTATAGACATTGTTGATCCTTTTGATCGTGTAATCCTCAGTGCCGGCTCCGTCCGTGACGGTGAACGCCTGCAGCCCGTCGGCAATGGCGATGTGGAGCGCCTGCCGGAATTCCATGGAGATGATCACGCCGTCCGCGGCGGGATTGATCGAGTAATCCGAAAGGACCGCGTAAGGGGTGGAGGTCCCTCCTTCTTCGCGGGATATGACGGTAAAAAACTCACGGCGGTCGATCGAATAATCCGCTCCGTCGGCCATGAAGGAATCCGTGCCTTCCGACGCGACTGCGATCTCGGCCTCATATCGAGTGGCAAAGTCGATGCTTTGCCCTTTCGAAACGGGCTCCATGATCCGCATCGACTCGATCGCGGCATCCGCGTATCTGCACAGCGCGTATTCTTTCTTATCCCGGATGAGCGTGTAATCCGCACCGTCCAGCGTAAAATCATACTGCTTGTCCTTCAAAGCGGTTGATGCGGCAGACTCGAGTTCCGCGGAAATCACCTCTCCGTCGGCCGGCGTGAGGATCACGTTGCCTTGCAGTTCCAGCGCTTTGGCGATCCGGTACGCTTCAGCGATCCGGTACAGGTTGTCGTTTTCCTTCATGATCCTGTAACGGATGCCTTTGCTCACGAACGTGTCGTTGCCGGCATTCTTCTCCAAAATGAACTGTGCATGGGCGGAAGAATCGTAATCCGTCCCCTCGGCGGTGTAGAACTTGAATTCGATGTTCTGGGTGGCGTTGACATATTCCTTCGACATGACGCCGTTATATTTAAAGACCTTGGTCTCATTGTACGGGGTCAGCAACCCCCCCACAAAAGAAAACAGGAACATGAGGAGGATGATCACCGAGCCTACGATCGCGAGCTTGTTGCGCAGAAAGCGCTTTGCGACGAGCATGCCGGGCGACATGACCTTGATCCGCCGGTCGTCCCCCAGGTCAGCCTGCGGGATGCCGTCTGTACGGCATGCTTCCGGATCTGCCGGGATCCCGGCGTCCGCGGCCTCTTCATCGTTTCGTTTATCTTGATCCAACTTCATCGGTTTCCTCCGGCCGGCTTCGTACAGCCTGTTTTTTCATAGCATCAGGAAAAAGTCATCCGTGTTCCGGTCAGCTGATCCGCACCCGCGGATCGACAACCGAGTACAGGATGTCCGCGATCAGGGTCCCGAGCAGCGTCAGCACGGCCATGAAAACCATATAGAACATCGTGAACGGGATGTCGCCGCTGACCATGGCAAGGTAGGATGTGTAGCCGATGCCGGGGATCTGAAAAAGCGTTTCGGTGATCATGGCGCCCGCGAACAGCCCGGGCAGCGAACCGCCCAGGATCGTCACGACAGGGATCAGCGTGTTCCGGAACGCGTGATAGTTGATCACCTTCCGCTCCGAAAGGCCTTTGGCGCGGGCGGTCCGGATATAATCGGAGTTCAGGACCTCGAGCATATTCGTGCGCGTATAGCGCATCAGGCTGCCGACGCTGACGATCGTAAGCGTAGCGATCGGAAGGACGAAATGCGAAGCAAGGTCGAGGAACTGGTTGAACGGCGTGAGCTGGTTGTAGTAGCGGCCGACCGTCCCGTACAAGTCGAACCACTTGAGCCAGACGGAGAACACGAGCTTCAGGACCGTCGCGAAAAAGAACGTCGGGAGCGAGATCCCAAGCAAAGCAAAGACCGTCACGGCGTAGTCGGTCCTGCTGTACTGCTTGCGGGCGGCAAGGATGCCGAGCGGGATCGCGATCAGGATCTCGAGGATAAAAGATGCCGAACCCAGCGCGAACGAATACCAGATCACCTGTCTGAATTTCTGCGTGACGGGAACATTGTACTGCCAGGAGTCCCCGAAATTCCCCCGGATCGCATTCCCGAGCCACTGGATGAACCCGGGGATGATCCCCTGGTCCAGCCCGTACATGGCGTTGAGCTGGGCGAGCCAGTCCTGGTAGCTCTTGGCGCCCGGCATCTGCGCGAGGGTCCTGGCCTGGGCCTCGACATACGATGTCGGGATGCACCTCATGATCACGTATATGATCAGAGAGACGAAAAAGAGCAGGATCAGGGAGATCACGATTCTCTTGAGGATATATTTTCTCATCAATAACCTCTTCTATAGGGTTTTTCAGACCCTGAACAAAACTCCTCAACTCTTATACTATCAAAAAACAAAAGTGTCAAGGAGTCCTGATTGCTTTCATATTTATTTTTCGCATAAGAAAGGCCATGGATTATGGAGAAACCGCGGACCCGCGCGTGCGCGCGGGTCCGCGGTCCCTGCGTGGCAGTATGTCAGCTGACTGTTGTCTCCGCCATTTCAAGGAGCTCGATGTCGTTCATCCAGCCCCAGTAGGTGGTGATGTCAGGTGTCACGGTCGAGATGTTGACACGCTGCGTGCTGAAGATAACGAGATTCTGTCTCTGATAGGTGGGGATCTCCACAGCCCAGTCGAGGATGATGTCCAGGCAGGACTTGTAGGTCGCCTTGCGGAAGGCCTGGTCGGAGCTCTGCCTCGCGTCGAGGATCAGCTGGTCAAGCTCGGGATCCGCGATGTTGTAGCTGTTGCTCTCGGTGCCGCCTTCGCCCTTGCCGTTGGTGCTGTAGTAGACCTGATACATATCGGGATCGATCGTGGCGCCCCAGGCTGCCGCCCACATCTCGTGGGTGTTCGCGTCCATGGTGTTCCACAGGACGTTGGTGTCGGCCGGGTCGTTGATCTTGAGGGTGATGCCGATCGTCGCCAGAGCGGCCTGCGTGTCGGTCAGGATCGCGAACGCGGGATGGTCGCCCGTGCCGCCGCCGGGAACGATGACTTCGTATTCGAGCTTGGCGCCTTCCGGTGCCGCCGTGAACTTGCCGCTCGCTTCGTCATAGGTGTATCCGGCAGCCTTGAAGTATCCGATCGAGGCCTGCAGCGCCGCAGCGTATTTCGCTTCGGAGGTCATGCCTTCAGTGTAGACCGGATTGCCATCGACATCCTTGGAGTAAGCGATCTGGTAGTCGGAGTCGGCTTTCTGCGGAGCCGCCCAGGAGGTGTTGGAAATCGGGTAGTTGATGACAGAGGCGGCTTCCCCGTAATAGCTGTCGATCGCGGCATCGCGGTAGACGGCGTACAGAGTGGCGAAGCCTTTCCTCAGATCCTTGCTTGCATCTGCCTTCGGATCTCCGCCGACATTGACGGTCTCGGCATTGATGCCGATGTAGCCGTATCCGAGATTGTCAACGCTGCTGGTCGTGATGACGTTGCCGGTCGATTCCTTATTGGAGTTGTAGGTCTTGAGCTCTTCGAACTTCTTGACCGAACCGGAAGGATTGGCCACGTCGATGACGCCCGTGCCGACACCGGCGATCATTTCGGCATCGACGGTCTCCTTGAGCTGCAGGTACTTGATGATGGGGCGTCCCTTGAAATAATTCTCGCTGGCTTCGTAATAGACGATCTTGTTCTCATACTTGACGAACTTGTAAGGTCCGGCACCCATGGGAGCGCCGGTCTTCGCGTCCACCCCGGAAAGGTCGCCGCGGGTGAAGCCGAACTTGTTGTTGGCGTAATCGTACTTGGTCTCATCGCCGTAATAGTGCATCGGGGCGACCTGGATGCCGCAGATGTTGTAGATCGCGGGAGCCGAGAAGCCCTTCACCTGGACCTGAACTTCCGTCTGGCTGATCTTCTTGATCCCTTCGATGTTGGGGACTTCGGATCCGCCGGCGGCAGCCAGCTTCTTCTGAAGGAGGATGCTGCTGACTTCAGCTCTGATGTCGCTGTCGAAATAGGTGTCGTCGCCGGCGTAATTCGTCGCGAGGGCCTTGTAGTCGGTGCCGTACTGGTTGATGACATCCGCCAGAACGACCGCTTCGTCGGTCACCGTAGTAGAATCATAGGCCGTGTCGATCGAATAGAAGAATGCAAAGAGGTCTTTGGCGACGGGGTGGGCATCGGTGTATTCTTTATATCTCTCATCCGAGTAGAGGCCCTTGACCCAGTCGAGTTCCGATGTGAGCGTATCGGAGATCAGCCCTTTGATATAATCGGTCGTCTCCGCGGACGGCGCGGCGAGCTCCGCGTCGATCTCGGCATCGGTAACTGCCGTCTCTTCGGCCTTGGAGTTGTTGAGGCGATAGTTCTTCATGCCGATGATGTCATAGGAATAGAGGGTCGACGATCCGGTATAGGAAGGATCCGACAGCACATAATAGGTGAAAATGATGTCGTCGGCGTCCAGCAGCTGCCCGTCGCTGAACTTGATGTCCTTGCGGATCTTCATGTCGTACGTCGTGATGTCGGAGGTCTTGTCGTAATTGACCTTGATGTCCGCTATACCCTTATAAAGGTACTCGGTCCCGTTGTACGACACTTTCTCTCCCTTGATGGCGTTGTAGATGATACCTCCGACCCTGTCGGTGGTCAGCAGGGAAACCTGTGTCAGTGACTGCGCGTCCTGATCGTATGCCGTGGTTGCGAAAAACGGGCTGAACTTGCCGCTGAACGCCGCGTACCCGACTACCAGCGGGGTAGTCTGCACTTTAGGCTCTTTCTTGCAGCCTGATGAAATCGCAACGAGCATTCCCAGAGATAAAACTAAAGCTAGGAATTTTTTCATTGTTTTACTCCCCCCATTAAAAAAATAACAATCCTCCTAAGAAGGTCATCAATTCCCGGAGAATTCTTTGTTGTTAATTTACCAGAAAAACTATTAAAAGTCAATAAAATCGCATGGGCAAAGGGATTTAGGCTAGTGCTATTTCGCTAAAAACATTTCTCTCTGATAAAAATCACGCGGTCGGCGCCGCGGGATCGGCGCCGGGATGATCGGTTTGATTGTCTTTGAAAAATTTCACTTTTTTTTGCATTTTTGAATAAATAATCAACAAAATAGTCATAAATGCAACATTCAATAGCGTCAAAAGCAGAAATGCCGCCTCGGATACGCCGGGCGAAAATCGGCCGGAAAGGATCGTTGCGAGGCTTCCGGCACCGGTCGCGGCGGCAAGGGCCAGGCTGAACGCACCCCGTCCGCCGATCCTGCGGAAGGTCGAAAGATAGGCGGGGACCGTGAGGTCGCCGCGCGCTCGAAGGAAGCCGGCCGATGCGGGCAGCAGGAACATCGCCGGCAGGAACTGGAAGGCATAGGGGAGCGCGATGTAGAATGTACGGGAGAAAACCCCGTTGAGCATGCCGGCGGCGGCCAGCGAAGCCATCTGCAGGACGGAGAGGGACAGAAACAGGATCCCGGCGCGCCTTCTCGCAGTGTCCGGGATATCGAACCGGTAATAACCGCCGGTGTAAACCGCCGTCTGGCGCGGTCCTTTCTCCGTCTCAACGGTTTTCATCTCATAATATTTCCGGAATTTCCGTTCCATATGCTCCTCCTGCTCATCAGCCTGCCCATCTGTTTGCCTGACTGACCGTCTGTCCGCCTGCCCGGCCTTTCCGTTTCGCGGCTCCCGTCATCCTTCGCTGTCCGCGGGGACGGACACGCTCCGGAAAAAGCCGACCGTGATCCCGCGCCGGCGGTTCACGACAAGGAAGTGCTCCGCGACGGCGGAGTCCGGGGGCGTGACGGACGATCCGCTGATGTAGGTGACGACCGGATACCCGGGCGCGAGGCCCTGCGGGTATTCGCCGCCCTGGGGAACCACGCAGACGGCGTTGGGAAAAAGAAAATCCATGTAGTCCCCCGGGTTTTTCATCAGGATATTGTCGGTAAAAAGGATCAGGTAGAACTTGTCCTCCCTGCCGATGCCGTTCTCCTCCGTGACGCGCTCCAGGTCGGACAGGATGTACTTCATCGGCTGGATATAGTTGAAATAGGTAAAGGACCGGTTTTCATGAAGGAAATTCGTGAAGCCCGCGATGCAGAGCGCCGCCAGGAGAACGGCCGCCATCCCGGCCTTCCGCCCGCCCGCCGCCGTTTCCGCCGCGTCCGCTTCCGCCGACTCTTCCGCCTTCTCCGCCGGCGATCCATGCCCCGGCCCTTCCGACCGGACTTCTGCCGGCGCGGCCGTCCGGTCGAACACGGTCAGGGCGGCGGCTGCCGCGAGGACGGGGACAACGGTCATGGCTCTCTGCATGATCCATTGTGTCTGGTCATTCGTATACCCTTTTAAAAGAAACGCCGCCGCGAATACGCCCAGGGTCCACAGCGATACCAGAAAGTCGCGGGGCTTCAGCCGGAACGTGATCCCTGCGGCCAGGTAAGCGAGGACAAGGAGCCCCGTCATGCCGAGGAAGGCTGCGTACCGGTCGGAAAGGAACACCCAGATGCCGGACAGGGCTTCCGCCGCGGGAGCAGACGATCCACTCAGTTCAAGGAGCCGGTCTTTCCGTCCCCCGATCAGCGTCGCAATGAAAAAGACGGCGCTCAGCGCGGCCGACATCCCGATCCACGCGGCGGTCTCGCCCCTGCCGGCACGCGGCCGGAGGATCGGATCTCTGCCGGATGCCAGGAGTACGAGAGCGGCAAGGAGGAAAGCCACGAGCAGGGCAAGGGACGCAAGGGCGGGCGTATAGCTGCCGCTCATCATGCAGCCGGTCCAGGTCAGCGCCGCAAGCGGGGCGATGCCGCCGTCTGAAAAATAGCGCAGCAGGAAGCCCGCTGCCGCAAGCGTCAGGGCAACGGGGTAAATGGCCTGCTCGAAGTTGAGGTAGTATTCCGCAATGAAAGGGAATGCAAAGATCCCGAACGATGCAAACAGCGCGGGCGCGGAGCCGGCTCCGGCAGCCTCCGCCCTCGCGCGCAGGCCGGTGTAGAAGCTCATGAGTCCCAACAGAAATGGCAGAGCGAACCCCATTTGCAGGGTCACGATGCTCCTCCCCGCGAAAAAGGCCGGCAGCGCGCCCAGCACATACTGCCTTGCCGGGTAACCGAGGAAAGCTTTGGCCGTATAATCGTAATCCGCAGCCCGGAGCGCCTTCAGCCCCGCCGCGAGCTGCTGTGCCGCATCGGGGTTGACTTCTCCGAATTCAAGATTCCCGATCAGCAGAGACAGCCCTGCAAGGAGGAGCACGATCCCTGCAGGCAGCCAGAACCGCCTGCCTGCAATATCCCGGACGCAGACCGACGCGAATCCCCACAGAATCACCGCCAGCGTGAATTCGGCGCCGAACATCCAGACCCGCGACGCGAGAAACGACGCGGCCGGGATCCCGCAATACGCCAGGATTTCAAGGGCCGCGACGACAGCGCACGCCGCGCCGCCGATCAGCAGCCTGGCCCGGGCGATCTTCTCCATGATCCAAAGGAATGCTTTTCCCATGCCCATTCCCCTCCGCGGTCCTGCAACTGTTTTATTATACCCCAACCTGGGTGCATCTGTGGTAGAATTGGCTCAGGAATCAGCGCGGAGGGACTTTGAATGCCGGCAGTTCTCTATCTCCTCATCTGCTTTCTGGCAGGATGGCAGATCAAGAAATTCAGCAGGATCGACACGGCCGCGCTTTTCCGCAGGATCGCGGGCGACACGCCCGGGACGGCCGTCCTGCCGCCGGCATGGACTTTTGACATCCCCTTCGCCCTGATCACGGGCACCACCGCCGTCACGACGCTGCATTATTTCCTTGCGTACGCTTCGCATTTCGCGCTGTCGGGCACGCATATCAGCTCCCTCCTGCCGCCGAACCTCCTCGTATTTGCCGCGGCCGCCGCTGCGGCCGCCGTCTTCCTGATCCGGCGCATCCCCCGCACGGTGCGCGCAGAGAAACCTCTGCGGTCCGCCGTTTCGGGCCTGTCCGCCTATTTCGCCGATTCCCCGAAAATCTACGCGCTGTCGCTCTGGTTCTTCGGCCTGTTCGCGACATTCCTCATCTTCTACGGCTTTTTCGTCAAAGGCGGCGTCCTTTACTCGGGGTACACCGTTTTCAGCGATTTCGCGCCGCATACGGCCGTGATCAGCTCGTTCGCGTACGGCGACAACTTCCCCACCGGATACCCGCATTTCGCGGGCGACGGCATCCGCTACCATTTCTTTTTTTTCTACCTGTGCGCGAACCTGCTGACCCTCGGCATGCGCTTCGATTTTGCCATGAATGTCCCGAGCATCCTGGGGATCCTTTCGTTCACCACGCTGCTCGGCAGCTTCGGCGTGCTCCTGACCCGCCGCAGGCCCGTGTTTTTCCTTGCCCCGTTCATGCTGTTCTTCCGCAGTTCCTATGCGATCTTCGATTATCTGCGCGAGCTGGCTTCCGAGAAGGGCGCCACATTCCTTTCGGTCCTGCGCGGGATCGCGGACACGAACAAGTTCATCGGGAGCACCCTGCACGATGACTGGGGGCTGTGGGCGATGAATGTGTATGCCAACCAGCGCCATTTCCTGTGGGGGATGTCGATCCTGCTGATCGTCCTGTTCCTCCTGTTCCCCACGGTCCGCCGGCGTACGGGGGCCGCAGGGGAGGAAGCCGGCACCGCCGGCGGCACGGCTTCTGTCCGGGCTGGAGGCGCGGCCCGTTTCACGGCGTCCCTCCGGCGATACCTGATAGCTCCGGAACGATGGACGATCCGGGAGATCCGGCCTCTGGTCCCGGCCGCGGCGCTTACAGCGTGCCTCGCCTACTGGCATGGTTCCGTCCTGATCGCGCTGCTGCTGATCCTTTTCACGATGGCCTTTTTCGCATACGAGAGGCTCGCATACCTCCTGATTGCCGCTTCCGGCGTCGCCGCTTCCTTTCTCCTTTCGGCCTTTTTCTCCGGCGGGGCGGGCAATGTGGTCAGCCCGTCCTTCTACTGGGGCTTCCTGGCGGAGGACAAAACCCTCACGGGCGTCGGCACCTACCTGTTCAAGGTCATCGGCATCACCCTTCTCCTCATCCTCATTATCCCGTTCGTGACGGAACGGCGCGACGTCCGGGTCTTCGCCCTCGCCGCCGCGGTGCCCGGCATCTTCGCGCTGACCGTGTCGCTGACGCCCGACGTGACCGTCAACCACAAATACATCATCATCGCCCTGTCGCTCCTCAACATCTGCATCGCCGGCATCTACTGCGACCTGTGGGATGCCGTCCGCCGTCTCCGCCGGACCCGGGCGGCCGCAGCGGTCCTTGCCGGCGCCCTGGCCGTATTCATCGGCTTCGCGCTGTTCGCCACGGGCGCCGTCGAGCTGATCGGCTATACCAACAAGAACCGGAACTCCGTCACGATCGACCTGAAGTCCCCCCTGACGGAATGGCTGAAGGAAAACACGGATCCGGAGGATGTATTCCTGACCGCGCCGTACCACATGAACGCGTTCTTCTTCTCCGGCCGCAAAGTCTTCTACGGATGGCCGTACTACACGATGACGGCGGGGCATGACACGGCGTCCCGGCTTCGCATCGTCCGGGATCTTTTCGAAGGCTGCGGCGGCGACAAGGACCTGTTTCTCCGGACGGCGAAGCAGTACGGCATCCGGTATGCGATCATCGACAATACGCTTCTGTACGACTCCGGATATGAGGTCGACAAGGGCTTTTTCAGCCGCAATTTCACGGTCGCCGCGACGTTTCCGCAGATCGGAAACGCCGTGATCTATAAGCTGTACGACTGATCCGGGCCGGGCCCGACGGCCTCCGGACCCCCCCCTTTTTTGATTTTCCATACGCTGCATGGTATAATGGACTGTAACCGGCCTTTTTTTGCCGGGTAAAAATTTACGAAAACAGGAGATACGATTTGATCAGACAAAACAGAAGAAAGCCATTAAGGGGCGCCCGTAAGATCCATTTCCGCGAACTTCCCTGGATGACCTACTTCAAGGCAGCCGCAGCCGTCATTCTTTGCGGGGGGCTGGTTTTCCAGTTTTTTGCCCTGCGGTATCATGCGGCCAGGTCCTCCGAAACCCTGAAAAACAATCTGCAGCTCAATGCAAGGGTATCCTCTCTTACCACCGACCTCACCAGCGAGAAGGTGTCTTTCGAGACCTTCATCACCGACCAGCTCGAAAAATCGGCCGAGCTCGGCGACAAGGTCCAGGAACTCAGCTCCGAACTCGATATCACCGAAACCGAAAATGTGGACCTTCTCAAGCAGCTCGAGAGCGCCCGCGCGCAGAACGACATCCTGCGGAGCAAGCTGGACACCATGCTGGGCAAGGCGTCCCGCAGCGGGTCGGAACTCACGCCGGCGGCCATGGGCAAGTCCGGCCTGACGGTCAAGGAACTGCAGAAGCTGACGGCAGGCACGACCCTAGCAGGCATCGAAGAATCATTGCTCAAAATCGAGAAGACCAACAATGTCAACGCCCTGTTCGCACTCGCGGTGGCCAAGCTGGAGACCGGCATCGGGACGTCCTTCCTCGTGAAGAATTACAACAATCTCTTCGCGATGCGCGGCGGGTCGGGCTGGTTCCGCTACCGGTCCAAGAATGACAGTGTCGCCGCGTTCGGCACGCTGATGGCGGACTATTTTTCAAAAGGGTACAACACGATCGATAAAATAGGACCCAGGTATGCGGAGGGAAGCAAATCCTGGGCCCTGAAGGCAAAATATCACATGATCACCGACATGAGGAAGATCACCGGGAATTGACGGACGCGCGCTCTTGTCAGGTCAGCGCCGCAGCAGCAGCCTTTTTCGGTCTGGGCGACGCTTTTTCCTGACTGAAGATCGTATAGACGGTGTCGGCTCTGTCGGCGACCGTCTTGGAATGCGTCACGATGATCACGCAGCGGTCATCTTCTTTCGCCAGGCCGGTAAGCAGGTCCATGATCTCGGTTTCGGTCGAAAAATCCAGGTTGCCGGTCGGCTCGTCCGCGATCACGATGTCGGGATCGTACGAAATCGCGCGGGCGATGGCGACGCGCTGCTGTTCGCCGCCGCTGAGCTTGAGGATCCGCCGATTGGCCTTGTCCTCGTCGAGACCGACTTTTTCAAACAATTCCATGGCTTTCCGATGCTTCTCTTTCGCGGACATTTTCAACCCGCTTACATCCATGGAAAGGATCACGTTCTCAAGGGCGGTCAGATGCGGCAGCAAGTTGAAATTCTGGAAGACGACGCCGATGTCGCGGCTCCGGTACTGCTCCTTGTCGATCCCGGCAATGTCCTTGCCGTTGTAGAGGATCCTGCCGTCCCTGACGGTCTCCAGTCCGGAGATGAGCGACAGGAGCGTCGTTTTCCCGGATCCGGATTTTCCCATGATGGCGTAGGTCTTGCCTTTTTCGAAGGAAAACGTGATGTCCTTCAGCACATACTTGTTTTTCCGATAGGCGAACGATACGTTTTCGATTGATAGAACACTCATTGGTAACTCCTCCATGCGATTTGATTTTCCATCATGCGATTTGATTTCCCATTGACTTCCGGTACCTGTGCGGCATCAGGAGCTTCGGTTGCTCAGGATCTTGAGCGGCTCGTACCGCGCGATCAGCACGACCGAGATAATGCTGGCGAAAAGCGTCAGGACGATCCCGATCAGGATGAGCTCCAGCACGACCTTGATGCTGATGACGGCGTTGATCTGCGAAATGTAGTCGACCTTGACGCCCCGGTTGAAGACGCCGCCCAGGATCTCCCGATTTCCGCCGCCCGGAAATCCTCCGCCGAATGTTCCACCTGTCTGTCCCGTGCCGTCTCCGCCCGGCCGCCCGAAGTTCTGGGCGATCTGCGTCTGGCTGTTCTGGATCGAATCGACCTCGCTCTGCAGAAGCGACTGCGCGGTCGGTACGGATACCGCAGCTCCTGCGACGGTGCCGATCAGGATGGAGAGGAACGTGACGATCAGAAGCTCCGCGACGAACTGCATCGCAAGCTTTCCTTTTTTCATCCCGATCGCACGGAGGACGCCGACTTCATACTTCCGTTCGCGGATATTGATCATATTGATCATCAGGAGGATGATGCCGCCCACCAGCAGGACGACCAGAATGAAAATCCCGGCGAATGTATTCAGGTTGGTGATCGGCTTGAGAGTCTCTGCCAGCGTGGACTCATTCGTTGTCAGGGTGTAGTATTCGCTGAGCCCTTTTCCTTTCATCTCCGTTTCCAGAGCTGCCGCATCGTCCGCGTTCGCGAGGTAGAATGTCGTGCTGAGCTGGCCGGTCACAGCAGCCGGCACGGCCGTGCCGTCATCGGATGCGGCGGCCGCGGCGGTCTCCTGTGCGGCGGCCGAAGCGGCCGTGACAGAAGCGGCAGCGGCGTAATCGGTGATGATCTGGTTGGCCGAGTTGGAAAACCAGTTCATGGCCGAGCTGTCGACGCTGGTATCTTTATAGAGTCCGACAATGGTGAACGTGTATGCTTCCGTGTCGTCATTGGGATTGGTGAGCGTGATCACGCCGCCGACCGCCAGTCCGTTCTCGGTGGCGAGTTCATCGGAAATGACGCAGACCGCGTCCTCCGTCCCGTCCTCGAACATCGCGCCGTCGGTGATCTGGTAGGTGCCGTCGATGAAACCGCTCATCGCGCTGAGGCCGCTGTACCCGATCAAGGTGAAATCACCCCGGCTGAACCGGAAATCCCCCTGCCCTCCGGAGTTGTTCCCGCCGGGCCGGTTCGTGTCGCCGGATGCAGAAGAGGCGGTGCCCGAGGAGGATGTGTCGTTGGTCAGCGGTTCGATGTCGGAAGAATTCATCGACAGCGACAGGGTGTAGGTGTACGAATCCACATACTGAGAGTCTGTGTACGTCTTGATCTCATCGAGGGTGGGAGTCTTGATGCTGTCCATCAGCTCCCGCATGCCCTCCATGTCGCCCGGCTGCCCCTGGGTGCCCGTACCGGATGAATCCAGGGCGGCCCGCATGGCTTCCCGGTCGATCCCGAGCGATGCCGTGACCTTGAAGCTTTTCTGGTAGCTGCTGACGATCTCTGCAGCGGAGTTCTTGATCGAGAGCGCGACGCAGCTGGAGGCTGCGATGATCACGATGACGATGCCGATCAGGATGTTCCTGCCCTTCGAGCGCGTGATGTTCTTGACTGCATTTTTCAGAATATACATGACTCTTTCCTTTCCGGATGGGATCGTGCGGCGGTCTGCGCCCGCCTTTGCGGCTTCCATCATCCGCCGCTATCAGCCCCCATTATAGGGCGTGATTGTGTTCGGAATGTGTTCGGTGAAAAGGGTGTCGCAGGCGAAGGGGAGATATATCGTGCACGGGGTTTATGCAGGCTGGACAAAAGAAGAGACTTCAAACCAGAAGGCGATGCCGTCCTCCGTATAGTACGCGCCGCATTCGCTGCCGTGCAGCTCGACGATCGCCTTGACGATCGCAAGACCGAGCCCGTAGCTTTTGTCCTCGAGGCTCCTCGATGTGTCGCCCTTGTAAAAGCTGAGGAAGAAATCATTCGGATCCTCCGCCGGACGCGTATCGATCCTGTTGAAGACTGTGACTCTGAAATCGGTCTCTCCCTCCGCGGTGATCCGGATGGCGGATCCCGGCAAGGCATACTTGGCGGCGTTTTCGAAAAGATTCTGCAGCACCTGCCCGATCTTCGCGTGATCTGCGTACGCGATATGCTCCTCGCCGGGCTCGAACGCGACGGTCAGGCCTCGTTCCTTCAGCAGGATCTTTCCGCTCTGGATCACATCGCCGATCAGCCCGTTCAGATCGAACATCGAGCGGTTCAGCATGACAGTCCCGCTTTCGAGCTGTGACAGCCGAAGCAGCCGGTTGACCATCCCGTCCATTTTACGGCTTTCGGCAATGATGATGTCGCACTGCTCTTTCAGTCCGGCCGGATCCGCACCTTCCCCGAGGCTGTCCCGGATCGATTCGCCGTACGCCGCGATCAGCGACAGGGGCGTCTTGAAGTCATGCGACACATTGGCGACGAATTCCCTCCGGATCCGGTTCGTGTTTTCCTCGCGCTCGAGGTCTTCGCGCAGCACCGCGTTCATGTAGGTCAGCCGGTGGATGTTTTCGCGCAGCGTCTCGGCCATCCGGTTGATGCTGCGGCCCATGTCCCCCAGCTCGTCTCCTGACTCTGTGCTGCATTTTTCGCTGAAATCCAGGTTGGCGATTTTGTTGGCGACCTGCTGGGCCTTGATGATCGGCGCCGTGATTTTCCGGGAGACGACGGCGAGGACCGCCAGCGCGATGGCCAGCGTCCCGAGGGATATGAACAGCATGTAGCGGATGCCCAGCGCGGCCGTGTGCTCGATCTGCGCCGTCGGCGTTTCGAGGAACAGATAATGGCCGCTGCCCAGCGCGCTGAAGACGTTGATCGCCATGATGTCCGGGCTGGGCGCAGCGCGGAACAGCGACCGGGTCGCCAGCGTGATCGTCCCGCTCCCGCCTTCAAGGCGTGTCAGGTAGCCGTTTTCGTAGGCGAAACGGATCCACGGCAGCGGATCGTACCGTCCCCTGGCCGGATTGTCCGGACTCTGCGGCAGAGCCGTGTTCCTCGAAAAGTATTCGATGTCGGCCGACGTGCCGTCCATCGAAAAGACCAGCACCGTGATGTTCTTCTGCTCCGCCTCGTCGATGAGGCCGGACAGGCCGGCCTGGTCCTGCGTATAGCTCTGCCGGATGCGGCTCTGGTAGGAAAGCAGCTCTCGGGTCTTGCTGAAGGTGTAGAGTCTGCCGATCAGCGTCTGCGCGAACAGAAACGTGACGAGCAGGTTGAAAACGAGGATCAGAAGGATGACGAGAAAAAGCTTTCCCCGGATCCTGATCCCGCCGGAACGCACGGCGCCCGCCGCCCTGCGGAATGCTCCGGCGGTCCCGCGCGCAGCGCAGCTGAAAAATCGCCCGATGTTCCGAAAGAATCGTTTCATGGATCCGTCTTCCGGCTGCCGTTTCTTTTCCCGCGCATTCATCCCTTTACATCCTCATTCACTGATCATGTACCCGTGCTTCCGGATCGTCCGGATCGAATCTCCGCAGCGGCCCAGCTTGGCGCGCAGGCATTTGATGTGCGTGTCGACGGTCCGGTCGTCCCCGTCATAGTCATAGCCCCAGACATGCTCGATCAGCTGTTCGCGGGTCAGCGCGACGCTGCGGTTCGCAAGGAAATAGGACAGCAGCTCGTATTCCCGCGGCGTCAGCGTAACAGGGCCGCTTTCCGTCTCGACGCGCCGCTCCCGCCGATGGATCGTGATCCCGGCATATTCGGTGACATCCTCCCCGCCGCCGGTCCGCTTGAGGACGGCCTTGATGCGTGTGACCAGGATCGCCGGGCTGAAAGGCTTGGTGACGTATTCGTCCGCGCCGCACGTGAACCCCGTCAGTTCATCGTACTCCTGCCCTCGCGCGGTCAGGATGACCACCGGGACATCCGATTGCGAGCGGATCTCCCGGCAAACCGTAAACCCGTCCTTGTAAGGCATCATGATGTCGAGAACGACCAGGTCGTACCGGTCTTCCGTGAAGCGCTGTGCGGCCTCGAGCCCGTTCGCCGCTTCCGTGACGGAAAAACCCTCTCTTCGGAGGTACCCGGCAACCAGCCGCCGCAGATTCGCCTCATCTTCCGCGACCAGGATCTTTTTCTCCGGCACGCCGATCCCCTTCCTTCCGGTGACGTATCGGCCATTCCTGTCCGATCGTGCATCCTGTCTGTGCGTATCCATCCTACGTCCTGTTTGTGTGCAAACGGTGAAGATCCCGGGAAGCGCGTCCCGGTCGGGTTTCCGCGATCGGAATCAGACACTGAACAAGGGGATCTCCCGGAGCGAGGAGACGATCGCCGCGTGGGCGGCCGGCATCCTGCGGGCGGCCAGTTCCTGGAAGGAAAGAAAGCGCCATGTCCCGCCGCTTTCGGGGCCGCACCCCTTCAGGGCAGGCCGCCGGCCGCCGGGCGCCGTGAACCGCCAGGCCGCGAGGATGTGCCTGCCGTCTTCGCCGTGCGTGTACGCCGTCGCGTAATGGCCGTCCGGCACAAGATCCGGAGAAATCGACTGCGCGGCAAAGGCGGCGATCTGCCCGGGCAGGTCCGTATCGTCCCCGTCCGCCTGCACGCACGGAAGAGCGCATTCGAACGCGTCTCCCCCGCCGCTGCCGCACACGGCCAGGATCCTGCCATCCGCTTCGATGACGGCAGCCGCCCCGATGTCTGTCATTTCCCACAGGAAGGCGCTGCCGCCGCCGTACATCATGAGGCCGGGCTTGTTGGCCCCATGCCAGTCGCTGCCGGCCGTCACGATCAGGCCGAGCGTGACCGCCGCCGCCAGCGTCTCATCCTGCTGCGCCCGGTCCGATTCGCCGTGGAAAGCTTCGACGCCCATCAGGCCGCAGTCCTTCAATTCGCGCAGCGACCGGAGCAGCTTCCCGGACACGATCGCCGGCGAACCGGTCCACTGGTACAGATAGGGATGCGCCAGGACAGGCACGCCCCCCGCTTCGCGGATGCACAAAAGCGCCTCCTCGATCCCGGGACGGCTCCTGCTCACATGGCAGGGCCTGCCGTCGCCGAACAGGTTGTCGAACGCCTCGCCGACGGACCCGACATACCCTTTGCGCATCAGGATCTTCGCCGCGTGCAGCCGCCCGACGTTGCTGCCGCCCTCCGCGTTCAGTTCCTCGATCGAAACGGGCATACCCATCGCGGTCAGGCATTCGCACAGCTCAAGGTTGCGCTTCCGTCGGCTGGCCTTCTGTGCCTCGATGAAGCCCGCCATTTTCTCATATCCGCCGTAGGGAAAATACCCGAGAATGTGGATCTCGGTCCCGTAATCGACCGAAAGCTCGATTCCCGGAATGAACTCCGGACAGACAAACCCGAGGGATCTCAGCATGTCCAGCAGCGAGATCACCTCGGGTATGGCATCGACACTGTCGTGGTCGGTGACGGAAAAACAATTCAGCCCCGCGGCCAGTACGTTCTGGACCAGCGCCGGCACCGAATCGGCGCCGTCGGAAAAGCGG
Organism: uncultured Oscillospiraceae bacterium; assembly: GCA_964507305.1. Classification (GTDB taxonomy): domain Bacteria; phylum Bacillota; class Clostridia; order Saccharofermentanales; family UBA5734; genus JAQVYV01. The sequence continues at coordinate 9,045 of CAZDPQ010000023.1, read as the reverse complement.
GTGTGCAGGTGCAGGTCGCAGCTGCCCCGCCTCACGGTCTCCAGGATATGTCTTGCGCCGGACAGAGCCTTGTCCCCCGGATCGCCAGGACCCCGTCCCGTTTCTCTCGGAAAGACTGATCCCACCTCGCTCTCCGGTCTATTCCTCTTCCTCTTCCATCGTCTGCTTCGCTTCCGCGATCACCTTCTCCGACACGATGGACGGAGCCGGTTCATACCGTGCGAAACTGATGGTGTACCAGCCCCGGCCCTGGGTCATCGACCGAAGGTCGGTCGCGTAAGTGGCCATTTCGGAGGTCGGGACTTCGGCCGTGACGACCTGCATGTCCTCGACCGGATTGATGCCCATGATGCGCCCGCGCCGCTTGTTCATATCGCCCATGATGTCGCCGAGGTTGCTGTCGGGAATGTAGACATCCACCGTGCTGATCGGCTCCAGAAGGATGGGGTCGGCCTTTGGAAGGCCGTTGCGGTACGCAAGCTTCGCCGCCATGCGGAACGACATTTCATTGGAGTCCACATCATGGTAGGAGCCGTCCACGAGCGTAGCCTTGAGGTTTACGACAGGATATCCCGCGAGGACGCCGCGCACGATGGCATCCTGCAGCCCCTTCTCCACCGCGGGGAAGTAGGACTTCGGAACGGCGCCGCCGAACACCTTCTCCTCAAAGGTCAGGCCGGCTTCCTCGCCGGGCTCGAACTCGACCCAGACATCGCCGTACTGGCCGTGCCCGCCGGATTGCTTCTTATGCTTGCCCTGCACCTTGACCTTCTTGCGGATCGTCTCGCGGTAGGCGATCCTGGGGACCTCCAGACTCGAATCCACATTGAACTTTGACTTGAGCTTGGAACGCAGGACGTCGATGTGCTGCTCGCCCATGCCGGAGATCGTCATCTGGTGGGTCTCGCCGTTGTTGTGGAACCGGAAGGTCGGGTCTTCTTCGGACAGCTTGGTCAATCCCGCCGCGATCTTGTCTTCCTCGCCTTTGACCTTCGGGATGATCGCCAGGGTCAGGCAGGGGGTCGGGAACACGATCTTCTGCAGGATGACCGGCGAAGACTTGTCGCAGAGCGTGTCGTTGGTGTTGGTCAGCACGAGCTTCGTGACCGCGCCGATGTCGCCCGCGCAGACCCGATCGACGGGAAGCTGCTTCTTGCCGCACATGGCGAAGAGGGCGGCGACGCGCTCGTCCTTTTCCTTGATCGAATTGTATACGGAGGAGTTGGCGTTCATGACGCCGGAGCAGACCTTGAACAGCGAGATCTTGCCCACGAACGGGTCCACGATGGTCTTGAACACGATCGCGGAAAGCTTCTCGTCATCGGCCGTCCGGAGCGTGACGGGTGACCCGTCCGGTCCGGCCGCCTCGAACGCCGGGGTGCCGACCGGAGACGGCATGAACTGTGTGATCGCGTTCATCGTCAGGTCCACGCCCAGATTGAGCGTGCCGGAGCCGCAGAAAACGGGCATGACCGAGCCTGACGCCACGCTCGCCGAGATCCCGCGGACCATTTCGTCCGGTGTGAAATCTTCGCCGGCGAAATATTTTTCCATCAATTCCTCGTCGCTTTCGGCGGCGTGCTCCTTGATGCTGTCATATATCTCTGAAACCCGGCCGGCCAGGGAGGCGGGAACGGGGATCTCTTCCAATTTGGAACCGGAGACCTTGTAGGCCTTGTTCGCGAAGACATTGACGAAGCCGTTGATCTTCGTCTCTTCGGTCATCGGAAGGATGAAAGGCGTGACTTCGCCGCCGAACTGCTCCTTCAGGGCGTCGACGGTCTTGTCGAAGCTGGCGTTGGGCTCATCGAGCTTGCTGAGAAAAAACAGGAGGGGAATCTTGTGCTTCCGGCAGGTCTTCACCGCTTTCTCGGTGCCGACACTGACGCCCGACTTCGCGCTGACGGCGACGACGGCGCTGTCCGCGACGCGCAGTCCCTGCATGACTTCGCCGAGGTAGTCGAAGTCGCCGGGAGTGTCGATCAGATTGATCTTGTGGTCCATCCATTCGACCGCGGCCATGGATGTATTGATGGATGTCTGCCTCTTGATCTCCTCGGGGTCAAAATCCAGCGCGGTGTTGCCGTCGGGGATCCTGCCCAGGCGGTCGGTCGCCCTGGCATTGAACAGGACGGCCTCCGCGAAGGCGGTCTTGCCGGACTGTCCGTGCCCTAACAGGACCACATTCCGTATCTTCGTAGCCGGATAATTTTTCATATCCCTGGTACCTCCTGAAAAAGAAAAATTGCGCGCCTCTCCGGTCCCGCGGGCGGGAAAGACCCGAAAAAGCCCGTCTGCTCATTATACTATGCAGAATCAACAAATGCCACTATCCCATTCCACAATATTTGGGTCAGGGCGTAGTAGATTCTGACGAACGCCGCCGGCCTGCGCGGTCTCGTTCAAGTATCCTGCCGCAGGATCTCGAGATACTTCTCATACGCGAAAACGCGATTGCGCGCTGCGTTTGTCCTCTCCGTAAGGATCCCGAGCCCGGCCAGCTTCCTCACGGCGGAAGATACGGTATTATAGCTGGCCGAAAGCGCGGCGGCGGTCCTTCGGATGTCGATGATGGGATGCCATTCGATGTAGTCAAACAACATGCGGACATTGTCTCTGCCGCGTCCCGTCACAGGCAGCCGGGCGATATTCGTCTCGTGCAGCGCGGCCAGTTTTTCGACCGATTCGAGCGCATCGCCGGCAGCAGCGCTGACTGCCTCCAGAAAAAACAAAACCCATTGCTCGTAATTGCCGCTTCTGCGGACCTCGCTGATCCGGTCATAATACTCGATCTGGTTTTTCTTCAGAAAAAGAGAAACGTACAGGACCGGCTGATGCAGCAGCTTCTGCTGCATCAGATACAGCAGGATCAGAAGCCTGCCGATCCTGCCGTTGCCATCCAGAAAAGGGTGGATGGTTTCGAACTGGTAGTGGATCAGGGCCGCCCGGATCAGAGGATCCGGATCCCTGCTGCCATTGATATATTTCTCGAGGTCGGACAGCGCTGCTTCCATATCCTCCCCATTCGGAGGAATGAATCTTGCATCCTTCAGCAGGCAATTTGCCGGTCCGATCCAATTCTGCGAACGTCGGAATTCACCGGGAAACTTCTCCTCCCCGCGGACACCCTCCATGAGGATCGCATGGATTTCACGAAGCAGGCGATTGCAGACCGGCAGATCCGCCATCCTCTTCAGTGCATGGTATGTTGCCTGGATGTAGTTAGTGACATCAGCGACATCCGCGTTGGCATTCCTGTTCATAACCGGGTCAAAAATATCATCGATTGTACACTGCGTTCCCTCGATCTGCGACGAAATCAGCGCTTCTTTCCGTATATACAGCGACACAAACAGGTCCAGGCTCGGAATCAGCCGGGAGGACATGTCCAGCAAGGCAAGGCTCCTGTTTGCTTCCACGAGACGCGTCATCATTTCCCCGCTGATCTCCAGCGCGGGCTCCGGAGGAAGCGGGGCAGGCCGGAAGGATCGATATGCAGCTTCTCCGTCTAAATTGCTGACCCAGATCCCGGATCGGCCCATGGGTCGGATCCCCCCTTCATGAAATATCTGATGTTATTATACTCCTTTATTTCATATTCTGCCGACTTTTTGAAATAAGAGACCGATTTCGCGATTCTTATTTCAATATCTCCATCTAAATTGAAATATGAAGCGATTTTTCTATTCCATATTTCAATATCCGAATGTCTGTCCTGATTCCAGGCTGTCCAGGATCGCCTCCGCTTCAGCCTGCGTTTCGCACCGCACCAGAGCGGACCGGATCGCGGAGCCGTTCGGGATCCCTTTGAAATACCAGGAAAAATGCTTCCGCATCTCTTTCATCGCGGTCGCCTCGCCCATGAACGCGATGCTTCCCGCGAGATGCTCCCGGACGACGCGGAGGCGTTCCTCCATGGAAGGGGGAGGGAAGCGGTTGGCAAGGGGCTCCGCATCGGCCGCTTCGACTGCATCGATCGTGTCTGCCGCATTTTCCTCGCCGCCGGACAGGGCGCGCAGGATCGCGGCGAAGATCCACGGGTCGCCGAGAGCGGCCCTGCCGATCATGATGCCGTCCGCGCCGGTCTCCCGGAACATGCGCGCCGCGTCCGCGGGTCCCGTGACATCGCCGTTGCCGATCACCGGGATCCCTGACGCGCGTTTGACCCTGCCGATCACCGACCAGTCCGCCCGGCCGGAATACATCTGCTTTGCCGTGCGCGGGTGCACCGTCAGCATCGACGCGCCGCAGGACTCGCACATCGCCCCGAAGGGTTCGGCATTCACGGAATCCGCGCCGAGGCCGCTCCGGAATTTAACCGTGACCGGCACCGGTGATACCCTGACGGCCGCCCGGATGATTCGCGAAGCCCGCTCCGGATCGCCCATGAGCGCGCATCCGGCTCCGGTCTTGACGACCTTCGGGACGGGACAGCCCATGTTGATGTCGATCGCGGCGCAGCGGGACAGCAGCGGATGCCCGAAAACCGCGGAAATGGCATACTCGAAATCTTCGGGTTCGCTGCCGAAAAACTGGATGGCCACGGGAAATTCATCCGGCGAGATCTCCAGGTAGCGGAAATTCTTTTCTACGCCCCGGGCATACCGGATGCCCCTCGCCGTGACCAGCTCGGTGAACACGAGCCCGGCGCCGTACCGGCGGCAGATCCTGCGGAACGGCAGCTCCGACCCGCCCGCCATGGGCGCCAGGAAAAGATTGTTGTCGATCACGGTCTGTCCGAGCCGGACCGGCCTGATATATGTCGCGATGGCGTCCACACTCCTCCGGTGCCCCGGCCTGCAACCCCGGCGGCCCGGCACACGCTACCATTATATTATTTATACAGATCCGTGGAAAGATACCGTTCGCCGCTGTCGGGGAAAAGGACCACGATGTTCTTTCCTTTGTACTCCGGACGCCCGGCGACGACCGTTGCCGCGCGGAGGGCGGCTCCGGACGAGATCCCGATCAGGAACCCTTCCGTTTCCGGGAATCCGGCGCCCGTCCGCAGGGCTTCCTCGCCGGGTACGGGGATGATCTCGTCATAGATGTCCGTATTGAGGGTATTCGGGACAAAGCCGGCGCCGATCCCCTGGATCCGGTGCGGCCCGGCCCGGCCTTCCGACAGCACGGGCGATTCCTTCGGCTCGACCGCGATGATCTTCACGGCCGGATTCTTTTCCTTCAGATAAGCGCCGACCCCGCTCAGCGTACCGCCCGTCCCGACTCCGGCGACAAACGCGTCGACATTCCCGCCCATGGCCTCCCAGATCTCCGGCCCTGTCGTGCGGTAATGCGCGTTCGGATTGGCCGGATTATCGAACTGCCCGGGCATGAAGGCTCCCGGCGTCTGCGCGAGGATCTCTTCCGCGCGTGCGATCGCGCCCTTCATCCCCAGGGCGCCTTCCGTCAGCACCAGCTTTGCGCCGTATGCCTTGAGAAGACTTCTCCGCTCCATGCTCATCGTCTCGGGCATGGTCAGGATCAGCTCATACCCTCTGGATGCACAGACCGATGCAAGCCCGATACCCGTGTTCCCGCTGGTGGGCTCGACGATGACCGCCCCCGGCCCGATCCGGCCTTTCCGCTCGGCATCCTCGATCATCGCCAGCGCGATCCGGTCCTTCACACTCCCGGCCGGGTTGAAGGACTCGAGCTTCGCGAATAGCCTGGCCTCCAGTCCGCGGGCCGCGGCGTACCGCTTCAATTCAAGGATCGGGGTGTTCCCCACGATTTCCGTAATGCTTCCGTATATCCTGTTCATCGATTCCACGTCCTTTCGCTTCTGCTGCCCTCGGGCACCTGGCGATCATATTATACTATATTCATATCTGAATAGTATGTTATTATTATACCCTTGCTGCCGCCCGCTGTCAACTCCCGCATCGCGCCGGCCTCCATCCAATACCATCATGTTATAATGGTACCATATTCGTTTTTATCCGGCAGGTCCCGCGGAAGGGGCCCGCCGGGGAGGTTCATCATGCCGGGATCGGAAATCGTGATCATGCCGTTTGATCCGGCGTATGCACCGGAGCTTTCGGCGCTCATCGTCCGGAATCTGCGCGAAGTCAACGCCGCGGATTATCCGGAGGAGGTGATCCGTCTTCTGTGTGAGCGTTATTCGCCGGAAGGCATCGCCCGCATCGCGTCGGAACGGTATTTCGTAATGGCGCTCGCCGGACCCGCGGCGGTCGGCACCGCCTCGCTCGATCCGGCCCCGACCGGCTGGCCCGCCGGCTGCGGCCTGGCATCCGCCGTTTTCGTCCTGCCGGAATATCACGGCTGCTCTGTCGGCAGGCGCCTGATGGAACACCTCGAAAGGTACACCGCCCGCGCGGGCCTTTCCTCCGTCGTCCTCGAAGCCAGCGTCACCGCACACGGCTTTTACCGGAAAATCGGCTATGCGGACCTGCCGGACGGTTTGTGTGATGCCGGGGCCGGGAAATGTTTCCGTATGGAGAAAAATTTGTCGTAATCAGTCGATTCTATAACCTTTTTTACCGTTTTCACCCACACACTCCCGTAAGAAAACAAGCGGGCCCCCGTAAGAGCCCGCCTGCCGTGGAAATATCACGAGATTCGCTGCGTCTGTTAAACAGTCCGGCCGATCAGGGAAGGGTTTTTTCGGTAGCCGGAACGTCGGCATCGGCATTCCCCTTGCCGCCGATCGACAGGATCAGGTTGAGCAGGATGCCGAAGATCGCGGCACCTGCGATGCAGGGCACGTTGATCCCGAAGAACGGGATGTTGCCGCCGAACGCGAACTTGCCGCCGATCCCGATAATCATGACCGTTGCGATGACCGCGATGTTCTTGGCGTCGAACATGCTGACCTTGCGGTCGATCATGATCGCGATGCCCTGCGCGGCGATGGCGCCGAACAGGTAGATTTCGAGGCCGCCGATCACGGCGGTCGGGATGGCGTAGATGCCCTGGATCAGGGGAGTGAAGAAGGAGATCACCATCGCGATGATCGATGCGACGATCAGGACCGGGATCGAAAAGACCCGGGTGATCGCCATGGTGCTGATGTTTTCGCCGTAGTTGGTGCCGGCGGGGCCGCCGACGGCGCCGGAAATCATGTCGCACACGCCGTCGCCGATCAGGTTTCTGTCAAGGTACTGCGCGATGTCGTATTTTTTCTCGGCTTTTTTCAGCTTGGCGACATTGTTGACATAAAGGTCGATCTGGAAAATATGCGCCGTGGATTCCGGGATCGTCGCGATGGCGATCGGCATGATCGCGAGCACCGCTTCGAGGGAATACTTCGGCAGGGTGAAGGCCGGGACCGAAAACGGGCCGACCGCCCAGAGGGAGGAAATCGATTCTTTCGGGATCGAGCGGAACATGTTCATCCCTTCACCGCCGAACGCATACAGGAGCGCCGCGGTGCCGCATCCGACGGCCGCACCGAGCAGCAGCGGAAGCTGTCCGAGGAAACCCTTGAGGTAGCGGGAGAAAAGGACGGTCGACAGGAGAGTCGCCAGGGAAACCACCCAGACCCAGCCGCTGCCGGTCACCAGGGAGGGGTCGGCTGCCGGAGCGGCGTCGCCCAGAGCGTTGCCCGCCAGCGTCAGGCCGATCACCATGGCGATGGAACCGGTGATCGTGGGAGGAAGGACCGTTTCGACGGAGTTCTTACCGGAAAACTTGACAAGAAGGCCGGCCGCGATCGAGACGAAACCGGACATGATGATGCCGAACTGCGCGTAGGAGATCGCTTCGGCAGGCATGACGGCAGAGGTCTTGTCCAGCCAGGCATTCAGCTGCGTCACCGCGTCCGGGGTCAGGCGGTCCATGATCTCACGGCTCGTCATGAGGCTGATCACGGCGGTCAGGTACGAAAAGCTGGAGCCGTAGTACAGGGGGATCTTCTTGCCGGTGATGAAGATGAAGCAGAGCGTCGCAAGTCCGCTGGCAAAAATCGTCGTCGAAACCTGGAACCCCGTGATCAGCGCAACGGCGACGGTCGCGGGGAACATGACGACGACCTGCTGGAGGGCATAGATCAGCAGCTTCCAGAACGGCGGCCGTTCATCGGGCAGATAGCCCAATGAGTGATTCTGTGATGACATGTTGTTTCCTCCTCGAAATTTTTATTTGCATCGCATATTTCAAATATGCAATAGCATATCCCCCATATGCAATAGCATCCCCCTTCGGCGGCGCCCCGAAACGCCCGCTGCCCCTCCGGAAAAAGACAAAAAAAAATCCTGCTTGCGGCAAGATCACGGATCCATCCGTACCGGATCCTACGCGTTCATCCATATCGATACTCTTGCCAGTATCACGGTACCGGAACGAAATATCAACTTCTACCATTCTCACATACCGCCGGAAATTTGTAAATAGAAAAATCGCACCAGTAAAAAGGAAATCAATATTAAAAGGGGTAGATCCGGTGATGCATTAAAAAGTGAAGCGCGCGGATCTGCTTCTCGATTCCTCCGATGTTCAGGATAACATCCCCATCATATTGATAATGCTGCAAAACGTGACTGTACAAGGTCCAGTCTATTTCATCATCCGTCAGACCCGCGTTCCTGTCGTTTCGTGTAGCAAACTCCGGGATCTCAATGTAGTGGATATTCTGCTGCAATTCCGCGAAGTATTCACCCATGGACGATCCTGATCTGATCATATCCCCATATTGGATGCAAATGCTGAATCTCTGCTCATTACCAAGGTTTTCCGCGATCCGTCCGATCTCTTTCAATCCGGAATCCTCGATGTTTTCAAGAATGATGCGAATGGACGGATATTGTTCAAGAATGGATCGCCAATAGCTGGATTGTACATCAGCGTTCCGTTCCCCGGCATCTCGTCCTGAGAGCCCTGCATCATGAGCCTCCGGAGATGAATTGACGTGAAACACGACCGAAGCCGCACCGATCAGATTGGCGATATTGATACTGTGATGCACTTTGGAGATGGATGTCTGATAGCAGGCAGCATCCTTGTTCAGCAAATCGATGTCCGAAGCCCCGAAAAGAACATTGCCGATCGGCAGATCGCTTCTTTCCAGGTACCGGTTTATGTATT
>CAZDPQ010000022.1:0-28107 GCA_964507305.1 uncultured Oscillospiraceae bacterium | reverse complement strand
CCAATGCTTTGCCCTTATTTATATTATACTATATTGGGTTCTTGTCGTATTTGTTTAAATCTCAAGTTTAATCGTATTTGTGTTGGTTTTCGGACAGTCTCGCCAGATAAAAGGGACGCTACAATAAATGGCGTCCCTTTTATATTGCAGGGTAAAGGATGGCGGAGAAAGTTTCTCCGCCAGAAGGAAAAGCGGGCGTTTCAAGAGAGGCGCCCGCTTTTCTTTTCATTTGTCAACTTTCCGAAATACCGTTACAATGATACTGTCATAGCATCTACCGTGAAAGAAAGGGACCGCGCATGATGGAGTGCAATGCCTGTCCAGCCGGGGGAAATGACTCGCTGACTGCAAAAGACCTGGAGATCCTTCGGACCAATGAACTTTTCAATGGGATATCAGCTGAAGATACGTTTCATATGCTTCAATGCCTTAGAGTCAGACGACACATCTATAAGAAGGGCAACTTTGTGCTCCTTGCCGGCGAACCTTTTACTCATATTGGAATCGTTTTAGAAGGAAGCGCAGACATCCTTTTTGAGGATGCGCTTGGCAGACGCAGCATCCTGACGACGATCGGACCCGGCGAGATGTTTGGAGAAGGTGCTGTTACGTCAAAAGTCGAGGCAAGTCCCGTTTCGATTTATGTAACGGAAGATTCGGCGATTTGCTTTCTTGAATACCCGTTCATGATCCGCGGATGCTCGAAAAATTGCGATTACCACAGCCGTCTGGTGGAAAATATGCTGGAGATCATGTCCCGCAAGCTGATCCTGATGAACCGCAAGCTGAATTACGCGTTGACCAGGAGCCTGCGCGATAAGATCGTCGCGTATCTGGCCGACGAATACGGGACTCAAAGGAAGCGGACGTTCGACATCGGCTATAATCGCGAGGAATTGGCGAATTATCTTTCGGTCGACCGGAGTTCTCTGTCCAGAGAGCTTGCTAAAATGAAGGATGAAACGCTGATCGATTTCCGGAAAAGCAGATTTACGCTGAACAACCGCTTTTTTGATATTGCCTGACACGAACAAAAAGTGAATCTTACGGAAGTTGCTATCGTAGGGGCTAAAAAAATCGATTGCGGGAGGTGGAAGCGTATGGTCGGGCAGACATCGGCAGAGACCGTGGCATTACGCATCGGCATCATCGGGATGGTTTTATGGATCCTTCTTGCCATTATGGCCTTTCTTTTTCTGCTATATCTCCTGATGCTATTTCCCGGACGGAGGAGAGAGGGGCTCCTGAAACTGCTTTCCGGATGGGATTACGCCCATCGCGGGCTGCATGATGCAGAAAAGGGCATTCCCGAAAATACGGTGAAAGCCTTCGAGGCAGCTGTGAGAGAAGGGTACGGTGCCGAACTCGATGTACAGCTGACGAAAGACAGCCAGCTCGTGGTTTTTCATGATTTTGATCTGAAAAGGATGTTCGGAGTCAGCCGGAAAATCTGCGATCTCGATTACGAGGAGATCTCGACGCTGCGGATCCCGGGAAGCGAATCGGGAATACCGCTGTTCAGCGATGTCCTGAACATTTTTGCCAGGAAAGCTCCGCTGATCATCGAAATCAAGGCAAAAGGTACCGGAGAGGCAGTCTGCCGCAAAGTCGCCGCCGTTTTAGCGGAATACCAGGGGACGTATTGCATCGAATCCTTCAATCCTTCAGTGATCCGATGGTTCCGCAAGCATCGTCCGGAGACGGTACGCGGTCAGCTTTCTACGGATTATTTCCGTGAAAAGAGCAGGGGAGCCGTAATATATAAACTGGTCATGACCCATTTGCTGCTCAATATTCTGAATCGTCCGGACTTTATCGCGTACAACCGGGTCGATGCCGGCAACCTGAGCCTGAAGATATGCAGAAGTCTGTACCGGACTCTGACGGTCGGATGGACGATACGGTCGCGGACTGAATACCGACAGGCAAAAAAGACGTTCGATCTTATCATTTTTGAAGGTTTCAGGCCGGCGGAGAAAACAGGATCCCGCTCAGAAAACGCTACACCTTGATCCGTTCGAGTGCATAGGGCTTTTCGCGGTTGGCGAGCAGCATCTCCAGAGCACCGGGATCTTCCAGCCATCGGAGGATCTGGCTCTGAACGGTAAATACGGGCATCCGTTCGTGAATATCTTTCATCTGGTCCATGGCCGGCATGGTCAGGATCACAAATTCTTCTTCACCGTCCCGGATCTGATAGATCCCGGCCATGAGAAACAGCGGCGAATCCTTGCGCAGGATGCGGTATTTCTCTGGACGGATCTGCGTAAGGCTTGAGGATGACGGCACCGGGGAGTGTCGCCATTCGTAAAAGCCGCGGGAAGGGATAATGCATCGGGTCCTGGAAAGGGCTTTGCTGAACATGGGCTTGCCGGAAACGGTTTCCGCCCGCGCGTTGATAATGACTCCTTTACCGTCCCAACGCGAAAAGCCCCAGCGCATCGGCCGAAGGAGCGCCGTACCGGCCGTGCTGTCATCCAGGACAAGGACGGGAGTCCTGGTACCCGGAAAGACCTCGCCCTGCTCGCGGGAAGGCACGGGAGCAGGATCGCCGGAAGGAGCGGGGTGGAGGTCGGGAGATCGGCCGTCTGCGGGGGAAAGATCGCCGAGAGTGATCTGGGAAGGACCTGCTGCGGAACCGAAAGTGCGAGGGCCGGAAGGAAACGGGGTCGCGGTATCCTGCGCGGCGGGAAGGAGGATTTCGTCGATTCCGCCGAACCGCTGTCCCAGTTCGTCGAGGATGGCTCTCATTTCGATGATTTCTTCTTCGGTAATGACCAGGTAACGTCCGCACATTACGAATCACCCGCTCTCCAGATACCAGACCGACTCATCATAAAAAAGGTATATCAGTTTGCCGTCCACTTTGCAAGTATAGCGGATCCCGCTGCCGCCGGCCTTGAGGGATGCGGCCCGGCGGCGGTCGATAACTCTGCTGATCGCGTAATCCATGCCATTTTCCCAACGGAAAGAAATCGGGGTCAGCTGCCCCGATACATCGAATTCGGCTTTGACCGCAATGATGACCTTCCGGGACATATCGCTACTCGCCCCACTTCCGGATGCCGGCTCCGACCGTATATTCGGAGCACACGGGGAGTTCGGTGAGGTTCTTGTTCTCCAAAAGCAGCGCGCGTTCGATCGAAAAATAGCCATATCGGCGCCGGATCCCGTCAATGGCGGAATGGAGCCTGCTGTCTCCGTCCGGATCATCGTCGAAAAGGGAGAGCTGGCCGAAATAGAGGTACTTCAGGCCCGAAGCCCGTATGCCGATCGTGCGGACCGGCTCCTGCCAGGTATAACGCTGTGTAAAGAGATCCATTGCCGCGAAAAAGAGATCCGACCCGGATTGCGTAGGAGACCGGAGTGTCGTCTGGAATTCAACGATCCGGAAGCGGCTGTCCTTGACGTGCAGCTTTACCATCGAAGCGCTCATCCGGTTGGATCGAAGCCGCGTCGCGACGCTGTCGGCCAGGATGTAGAGGAGGAGCTTCACGTCGCCGGCGGAAGTGACATTGCGCGGCGGTGTGATATGGTTGCCGATGCTGCGGATCAGGGTCTCGTTTTCGGACTCGGGGAAAAACATGGCGTCGCTTCCATTGGCGAACTGCCACAGCATCAGCCCGTTCCGGCCGAGGATGCGCTTGAGCTGAAGCGGTGGGGCGCAGGCAAGGTCCCCGATGGTAATGATCCGGTTGAGAAAGAGCTTGTGACGTGTGGCGCTGCCGACAAAAAGCATATCGCCGACCGGAAGCTTCCACACGACATCACGGTAATTATCCCGGGAGATCACCGTCGTTGCGTCGGGCTTGCGCATATCGCTGCCGAGCTTGGAAAACACGCGGCTGAAACTGACTCCTACGGAAACGGTCAACCCGAGCCCAGACCGAACGCGCTCCCGAATGCGGTCCGCGATGGCGGCTCCTTCGCCGAAGAGGGCTGTGCTGCCCGACACATCCAGCCAGGCTTCGTCCATCCCGTAGGTGAAGATATCGTTCGTATAATCCGAGTAAATCTGCCGCGCCAGTCGAGCGTACTTCAGATAAAGAGGGTAGTGGGGCGTGACGATCTTCAGGTCCGGGACCTTGGATCTCGCCTCGAGGGTCGACTCGCCGGTGAGGACCCCGAGACGTCGGGCCAGGTCATTCTTCGCCAGTACGATGCCCCGGCGGAACTCCGCCGCTCCGCACACCGCGACGGGCAGATCCCGGATCGAGGGATCGTGCAGACATTCGACGGAGGCGAAAAAGCTGTTCATGTCACAATGCAGAATGACGCGATCCATACCCGTACCCCGGAGAATTCAACAAATAGAACATTTGTTCGTCTTCACTATACACCCCTTGCCCGGAAAAATCAAGGGGCCGCAGCCGGGCTGTTTGTAAAGTATGCCTTGTTTGGGTACAATGATCTCATGGGTGGCAGGGAGGTCATATGAACGGAACAGGTGAAACACTCCATCTCGTGATCCCGTCCGCAAACGGAGATGTTTCCATGGAGCTCAGGACCCGTCCGGGGATTTTCTCGCCCCGCAGGGCGGACGAGGGAACGCTTGCCATGCTGTCGGTTGCCGCGCTTCGGCCGGGCGATACGGTGCTCGACCTCGGGTGCGGGGGAGGATTGGTTGCGATATGGGCTGCCGCGCAGGTCGGAGACGGAAATGTTTCGATGATCGATGTGGATCCCGAAGCCGTGGAACTGGCTCGGCAGAATGCGGAAATCAATGGTTTCGGCAACATAAAGGCTTTCTGCAGCGATGGATTCCGAAATTATACAATTGCGGAATTGGACTGGATCCTTTCCAATCCGCCGTATCATGCCGATTTCGGGGTACCGAAGCACTTCATCGAGAAAGGATTCAACCGCCTGAAGATCGGCGGTCGGATGGTGATGGTCACCAAGCGGGAATTATGGTATAAAAACAAATTTGTTTCGGTTTTCGGAGGGGTAAAAATCGTGAAGGCAGGCGATTATTTTGTTTTCACGGCGGAGCGGCGGAGCAAGGGCCGGGCGAACCAGGCAGACCGGGCGGACCGGACGAGCAGAGAAAGCAACGCAAAGAAAGGGAAAATGACATGAGTTTTCAGGAATTGGCGGAAAAGAGGTACAGCTGCAGGTCTTATTCGGACAAGCCGGTGGAGCGTGAAAAAATCCTTTCGTGCATCGAAGCGGCCCGGCAGGGACCATCGGCCTGCAACAGCCAGCCGTGGAGCTTCATCGTTGCAGACGAGCCCGCGCTTGTCGCGGAGGTTTCCGGCTGCCTGCGGGATCCGGCGCTCCCGATCAATTCATTTACGCAGAAAAGCAAGGCGTTCATCGTGATCCTTGAGGAGGGGACGAATATCTCGACAAAATTGGGTGGAACAGTCAAGGATCAGGATTACGCGCAGATCGATATCGGTATCGCGGCCCTTGCCATTTGCCTTGCCGCGACGGACCTCGGGCTCGGCAACTGCATCATCGGGTGGTTTTCGGAAAAGAAGCTTGCCAAACTCCTATCGGTACCCTCCGGCAGGAGGATCCGGCTCGTCATTTCGCTGGGCTATCCCGCGGAGAGCGCCGGAAGAGCCAAAGTACGGAAACCGCTCGAAGAGAAAGTGCGCTTCAACGGGTGGCTCGGATGATCCATATCTGCCGGAAGGGCATGGACGGGTCACCTGCCGGGAACTTTTCCTGCCGGTGATCGTAAAAAGAAAGAGGGGGTGTGGATATGAAAGGTAAGGGTTTCGGGATCCTGGCCGTTTTTGCCGCTGCATGTCTGCTTTTGCCTTCGTGCGGCGTCCTGAGCCGCGCGGGCACCGACCTGATGGCCGGCGTGGAGGCTGTTGAATGGCCGGAAGATCCGGAACAGGTCAGCCCCGGCTTCACCGCGGCGCTGAATGATTTTAGCTGGAACCTGGTCCGCGCACTGGATGATACGGCCGGCAACAGGATGGTTTCGCCCGCTTCGGTTTTCATCGCGCTTTCAATGACTCTCAACGGCGCAGCCGGGCAGACCCTGGAAGATATGAAGACGGCTCTGGCGGCTGGAGGACTTTCCGTAGATGACATCAACAAGGCGGCTCGCGACTGGATGATCCGCCTGAACCAGACGGACGGCGTCAACCGGCTCAGCATCGTCAACTCGATCTGGTACCGCGAAGGATTTGCCGCGGACCCGGCGTTTCTCCAGAAGAACGCGGATTTCTACGCGGCTGCGGCGAGGAGCCTTGATTTTTCGGATGCCGGCAGCGCAGACCGGATCAATGCCTGGGTGAGCAAAGCCACGAACGGCAAAATCAAAGACCTGATCGAAACCATCGATGCCGATACGGTCATGTTCCTCATCAACGCCATCTATTTCAACGCGGTCTGGCAGACGCCGTTCAAGGCGGAAGATACGGCGGACGGCACGTTTCATTCGCCCGATGGCGACGGGACGGCAAAATTCATGAGCAGGACCGGGGAGATGAATTATCTTACAGCTGATGGTGCAGAGGGAGTCCTGCTTCCGTACGGAGATGGACGTTTTGCCATGGTGGCTCTGCTTCCAGAGGAGGGAAGCTCGCCGCAGGAATTGGCTGCGGCATTCGGGGCTGCCGGAATGGCAGAGATGCTTGCCGACAGAGAAACAGTGGACATGACGCTGTACCTGCCGAAATTCGAGGCGGAATACAAGGTGGAGATGAAAGATGCGCTCGAGCGACTCGGGATGGGAATCGCATTTGAGGCCGGAAGGGCGGACTTTTCGCTCATGCAGGAAAACCGGGCGAAAAATCTGTATATCGGCAGTGTGACCCATAAAACCTATATCCGCGTCGACGAACTCGGCACGGAGGCCGCCGCTGCGACGAAAGTGGAGATGAAGTTCACGGCTATGCCGGTCGGCGACAAAACGTTACGGTTCGACAGGCCCTTCCTTTACAGCATCATCGATTTTGCGTCGGGCCTGCCGCTTTTTATCGGGATCATTGAAAAACCGTGAAATCCGCTGAAGAAACGGGTACAATGATCAGACAGAATAAAATTGCGGATCGGAGCAGGCGGCATGAAACTTCTTCTGACAAGTACGGATAATGTTCAATCGGACCTGATCGTCAACATGCTCAAAGAAAACGGCATCCCTTGCTTTGTCAAGTTCGGCAGCGGCTCGGGATATTTTCGGATCCTTATGGGGGATGCCCTGTTCGAGCGGGCGCTGTATGTTGGCGATGAAGACTATGACAGGGCGAAGGAAATTGTCGATGTCTATTTCGGGCCGGAATCCTGCGGGAACACCGGGGAGCCGGAACCGGGGGATGCCGGCACGGATGCGGAGAGCGACAGTGCTATGGACGGAGGAGCTCCGGACGGAGGCGCGCTGGACGAAGGGCAAGACGAGGTGCCTCAGCAGGACGGGCTCATATACCGGACAGGCAGGGGTGTCATTCGGGCGGTGATATGGATCCTGGCGGCGGCAATAGCGGTCGGCCTGACCATGGCTGTGCTGCCGGCTGTCTCGGCTTTTTTCCGGAAGATATTCTGAAGACGGCTCTCCGCCGGCCGCCCGGGAGACAGGCCTCAACGCGGGACAGGTACTGATGCGGCGTGTAAAAAGCCTATCAGGCGTTGCGTTCGTACACGAGGAAATCAAATCCGTCATGCTCTTCACAGGAAGTGACAGTCCATTCGTCCGGCTCGATCACAGGAAAATAGGTGTCCCCTTCGACGTCCCGCTTGACAAGCGTGACGTAGAGACGCGATGCGTATGGCAGCAGCTGAAGGAAGATCTCCCCGCCGCCGATGACGAAAACCTCTTCGGGAATATCGCCCCGGAGCTCCAGCCTCTCCTCCGTCATCGCCAGCGCAGAGACGGGGTCGGGGGCGGCAAAGACATGGCTGTTCCCAAGGGCTTTCGGATTCTCCTCCATAAAATGCTCCGAACGCGTGACGACATAGTGCTCGCGGCCGGGAAGGACCCTGGGCAGGCCGTCGAAGGTCCTGCGACCCATGACGATCGCGTGGCCGTCCGTCAGCGACTTGAAGCGCCGGAGATCCTCCGGCAGGTACCACGGCAGTGCGCTGCGGGTTCCGATCACCCTGTTGCGAGTCATTGCGACCACCATCGAAACGATCATACCGCGACCTCCATGCGAATTGTCCCGTGGGACCGGTATCCCTCGAGACGGATGTCCTCCGCCGTAAACGAATAAAAATCGGTGATATCCGGACGGATCACCAGCTTCGGAGCCGGGTAGGCCTCGCCCAGAAGGGCGATCTGCCCGCGGAGCGCCTCCACATGGTTCTCATAGACGTGAGCATTGTTGATCACGTGGGTCAGAAGACCGGGCCGGAAACCGGTGACCTGCGCGATCAGGTGCACGAGGACCGCATATTGCGTGGTGTTGAAGGGCACGCCCAGCCCGAGGTCCCCCGACCGCTGGATCAGCATGCAGTTGAGCCGGCCGAAGGAAACGTCCCACAGCGTCATGAAGCAGCAGGGGGTCAGGGTCATCTCCGGCAGATCTTCGATATTCCACATGTTCATCAGCATGCGGCGGCTCTGGGGGTCGTTTCGGAGATCGGCGATCAGACGGTCGATCTGGGCGTACTTGGCGATCTGATAACCGTACCCCTTGCCGATCGTGTTGTTCTCATCCGCCCATTGGTCCCAGATGTGAACATTCTGCTCCTGGAGCTTCCCGACATCGTTGGACTGATCCCGGTAGATCCAGAGCAGTTCACGCACCGCGGTCTTGAACGCGACCCGCTTGGTCGTCAGGATCGGGAACTCCTGCTCCAGATCGAACTGCATGATCCGATGGGGGAGCTTGTACGCAGCGACGCCCGTGCGGTTCTGGTCGTAATGGCCGCTGCCGATGACGTCCCCGACGATCCTCAGATATTGCTCATCATAAAGGCTCATAAATCCAATCCCTCGCTTACTTGAATTATAGCATATCGTCCCGCTCCATCATACGAACGATTCCAGACGGAATCCACCGGTTTCCATCAACGGAAAAGTGGATAAGAGAGGAAGTTATCCACAGCCTGGAAGATGTCAGGCAGATGCGATGCCCGTCTTTCGAAAAAGGGTGAAAATGGCGCAGATCCTTTGCGGAAGCCGTTTCCCGGGAAGATGGATTACGGATCCGGGAGAGCGGATGCTTTTTTCATGAAGCGTGAAACACTATTGTTACCGGCATGTTACAGGCCTGTGACACGTGAAACACGCGCCGCCACTTATTCACAGGGTTATCCACATTATCCACAGGTTTGGCCTTCAAAAACACACGGTTCGGATGCCTTGATTTTCGCTGCGCCCTGGTTTACACTGTTCACAAACAACGGGCCGAACGGCCCGGGAGATCGTGGAGGGGAACGAATGGTAAGGGATTTCGGGAAAGAGTCGTTTGATATTTTGATCCATGCCGGACAGTCCAACGCTTACGGATGCGGGATCGGTCCGGTCGAGGAGCCTTATGTGCCGGGAGAGGACGTTTTCACCCTGAACGGCGATTTTTCGATCTGCATGGCCCATGAGGAAGTGTGGGGCAACAACGCGATCGGCAATTTCATCCTTCCCTTTGCTTCGAGATATGTGAAAGATAAAAGGCTCGCGGAAGGCAGGAAGATCCTGATCCTGCGCAGCTCGGTCGGCGGCACCGGGTTTCTGGACAACCGGTGGAATATGGAGGGCGACCTTTATCTCCGGATGATGGAGATGATCCGGACCGCGCTCGGACTGAATCCCGCGAACAGGCTCGCCGGGCTGATCTGGCATCAGGGTGAGACGGACGCGGTCCTGGGCGCTGACTATGATACGCACCGGCACAACCTGGGCATGCTCATCGGCGCGGTCCGCACGACGTTCGGCGTGCCGGAGCTGCCGTTCGTGGCGGGCGATTTCGTCTACCACTGGAGAAATGACAACATCGCGGCTTGCCTGCCGGTGATCGGCGCGATGAAAGACCTGTGCGGGGAGATCGGCAGCGCGCGGTTTGTCGAGACGGACGGCCTGCTTTCCAATGACCAGAAGATCGGCAATGCCGACACGATCCATTTCTGCCGCGAATCGCTCTATCAGCTCGGCGGCAGGTACTACGACGCCTACTGCGGGATCGCCGGGGACTCACGCAGCGGCCAATGATCCCCTCTTGCATTCGGTCGGATCCTGTGATACAGTGTTTTATGTAATCGATTACATTTTACCTTTCCATTTACCTTTTACCGGAGGTGCGGGTTGGGCACGATCAGAGAAGTGGCGGAGTACGCGGGCGTGTCTGTCGCCACGGTTTCGAGGGTCATCAACGGAGATCCCGTGGTGAAGCCGTCGACCCGGAGCCTTGTGCTCGACGCGGTCGAGAAGCTCCATTACACGCCGAATCTGCTCGGGAGAAATCTCCGTCAGGCCAGGACCAACCGGATCCTTGTCCTGATCCCCTCGATTTCCAACCAATTTTATTCAAAAATCATCACCGCGATGGAAAAGACCGCAAAGGCCGACGGATACCGCGTCCTGGTTTGCATGACCCACAATGACCCGGCAACGGAGCGCGGGTATATCGAGATGCTGAGGACGCGCGTAGTCGATGGCATCGTCTTTTTCAGCTCCTGCCTCGGCGGAGGCCAGATGAACAGCCTCGCGGAGGCTTTCCCGGTCGTCCAGTGCTGCGAATATGTTCAGGGGTCCCATACGGATGCCGTCCTCATCGACAACGAGCAGGCGGCGTATGACGCGGTGAACAGGCTGCTGGACAGCGGTTACCGTTCCATCGCCTTTTTCGGTTCGAAGGTGCGGTATACGTCGGGGATCCTCCGCGAAAAGGGATACCGGAGGGCTCTGGCGGAGCGGCAGGGACAGTCGGAACGGCAGGAGCGGACGGGCGGCAGCGGGGCGGACGAGGGGCTTCTCTTTTTCGACGATTACAGCTATCCGGGCGGGCAGCGCATGGCCGCGGCTTCGCTGAAGGCGGAGAAAAGACCTGACGCGGTTTTCTGCATCTCCGACAGCATGGCGATCGGCTGCATCCGCGAATTAACCGACCGCGGCGTCAGGGTGCCGGAGGACATCGCGGTCATGGGTTTTGACGACACATCGATCGCCAAGGTCTTCTGCCCGGCGATATCGACCGTTGCGCAGCCGCAGGCCGACACCGGCCGGATCGCGGCCGAAATGATCATCGGGCGGCTGCGGGACGGCGCGCGGCCGGCGCGGACCGAGATCCTGCCCCACCGGATCGTGGCGAGGCAGACGACGAGGAATTGCGCCGCGGGGGATCTCGCGGCTGATAAAAGGACAGACGGGACGGAAAGGCGGAAAGCGACATGATCGGATCGAAGCATGCGATCGCCATCATCGGGATGGGCGGCATGGGCAACTGGCACCGGGAGCTGCTGGAGAGTTTCGGAGATATCGTCTGCGCGGGGTCGTTCGACATCGACCCGAAGCGCCAGGATTTTGCCCGGGACCGCGGGCTGAAGGCGTATGAGTCGATGGAGGCCCTTCTTGCGGACGAAACCGTGGACATCGTCACGGTCGCGACGCCGAACGACACGCACAAGGAGATCGCGCTTGCCGCGATGCGGGCGGGCAAAGCGGTGGTGTCCGAAAAGCCGGTGACGCTGTCGTCGGCGGATCTGGCCGAGATGATCGAATGTGCGGACCGCTGCGGCGTGTTTTTCACCGTGCACCAGAACCGGCGCTGGGACAAGGATTATCTCATCATGAAAAAGGTCTATGAGGACGGGCTGCTCGGCGGCGTTTTCAACATCGAATCGAGGGTCCACGGCTCGCGGGGGATCCCGGGCGACTGGCGGGGCCGGAAGGAACAGGGCGGAGGCATGGTCCTGGACTGGGGCGTCCACATCCTCGACCAGTTGCTGCAGATGATCCCGGAGAAGATCGTTTCTGTCTACGCGAAGCTCACGCATGTGACCAATTACGACGTCGACGATGGGTTCAAGATCTTTCTGACGTACGAATCGGGGCTGACGGCGCTGGCGGAAGTCGGGACAAGCAATTTCATCGCGCTTCCCCGCTGGTATATGCAGGGAGAGAACGGCACGGCCGTCATCGAGGATTTTTCGGCGAAAGGTCGCATCGTCAGCATTACGGACTGGGACCGCAACGACGCGGTGCCTGTCCGGACCGCGGCAGGCCTGACGAAGACCATGGCGCCGCGGACGGACGAGACGATCCGCGAGAGGGCACTTCCCGAGGTGGAGAGCGATATCCATGATTTTTACCGGAATGTGGCCGATGTCCTCGATGGAAAGGCACGGCCGCTCATCCGGCACGGCGAGCTGATGCGGTGCATGAAGCTCATGGAGGCGGCGTTCCGGTCCGACGCAGCCGGGCAGGCGGTGCCTTTTGATATGGTGGAGTGATCTGAGGCGGCTCCGGGGACGGAGCCGGGACGGGAACATATTTTGAGGAAGAGAGCATGAAGGAGGAAATAAAAATGGAGACGTTGCGCATCGCGGTGATCGGCTGCGGCGGCATTGCCCGGGCCAAGCACGTGCCGGGGCTGCAGAGGGTGGAAGGGATCGAGTTTGCGGCGTTCTGCGACATCCTGCCCGAACGGGCGGAGGCTTTCCGCGAAGAATTCGCGCCGGCGGCCCGGGTTTACACGGATTACCGCGAGCTGCTCGAAAAGGAGAAGCCGGACGTGGTCCATGTCTGCACGCCCAACCGCTCGCACAGCGACATCACGGTGGCCGCGCTGGAAGCGGGCTGCCACGTCATGTGCGAAAAGCCCATGGCGATCAACGAGGCGGAGGCGCGCCGGATGCTGGAAGCGGCGAAGGGGACGGGGAAAAAGCTTACGATCGGCTATCAGAGCCGGTACCGCATGGATTCGATTTACCTGAAGGCTGAATGCGAAAAAGGGACGCTGGGCGAGATCTATTTCGCGAAGGCGCACGCGATCCGCCGCCGGGCCGTGCCGACCTGGGGGGTTTTCCTCAACGAATACGAGCAGGGCGGAGGTCCCCTGGTCGATATCGGCACGCACGCGCTCGACCTCACGCTCTGGACGATGAACAATTACAGGCCGAAATATTGTGTCGGCGCGACGTTCAAGAAACTGAACGACCATCAGGGCAACAGCGGCAACATGTGGGGCAATTGGGATGTGGCGAAGTTCACGGTGGAGGATTCCGCGTTCGGGTTCATCGTGATGGAAAACGGCGCCGTCATCATCCTCGAATCGTCCTGGGCGCTGAATTCGCTGGACGTCCAGGAGGCTGCCTGCACGCTCTGCGGCACGAAGGCCGGTGCCGACATGAAGGACGGCCTGCGGTTCAACGGCGTCAAGAACAATTGCCAGTATGTCGAAAAGCCAGCGTTTGACGCGGGCGCCGTCGCGTTCAACGAAGGGACGGCGGGGGACAAGGATTTCCACATCGAGGCCAGGCAGTGGATCAAAGCCGTGCGCAATGGTACGGATCCCTGCGTGCTGCCGGAGCAGGCGTACGTGGTTTCGGCCATCCTGGACGGGATCTACCAGTCTGCCAGGAGCGGCAGCCCGTATTATTTCACGAATATCTGACGGACGACGGCGCGGCAGGCGATTTCAACGGGCTGCGGGGACGCGACGCGAAGATCCGCACCGCGCCGTGCCGCACGAAAGGAGATGGGGATATGGTAAGGGTCACGGTATGGAATGAGTACAGGGGACAGGAACAGGAAGTGATCCGTCGGGTCCATCCCGGCGGGATCCACGGGACGCTTGCGGAGCTGCTGCGGGAGGATCCCGCGATCACGGTCAGGACCGCGACGATCGACGATCCGGAATGCGGGCTGACGGCTGAAGTGCTTGAGCAGACGGATGTGCTGGTCTGGTGGGGCCACTGCTGCCATGAGCTGGTGCCGGACCGTGTCGCGGAGCGCGTGGCGGATGCCGTCCATAAAGGGATGGGCTTTATTGCGCTGCACTCGTCGCATCTGGCCAAGCCGTTCACGCGCCTGATGGGGACTTCCTGCACGCTCAAGTGGCGCGACGGCGACCATGAGCGTCTGTGGACGCTGCTTCCGGCACATCCGATCGCGCAGGGGATCCCGGAAAACATCGAGCTTCCCGAAGAAGAGATGTACGGGGAGCGGTTTGACATTCCGGCGCCGGACGAACTCCTTTTCCTGGGCTGGTTTTCGGGCGGAGAGCTTTTCCGCTCCGGCTGCGTGTGGAATCGGGGACTCGGCAAAGTGTTCTATTTCCAGCCGGGCCACGAGACGAACCGTTCCTATTACGACGCGAATATCCGCACGATCCTGCGCAACGCCGTCCATTATGTTGCCCCTTCGGTCAGGGCGGCGCGGCTGGACTGCCCGCATATCGCGGTCTCCTATGAAGAGCGGCTGAAGAACGGCTGAAAAACGCATGACAGGTCGGCAGCGATCGGCAGAGTGAAAGAAAGGAAAAAGATATGAAAATCGGATTTTTGACGGTCTGCCTTGGCGGCATGCCTTTAAAAGAAAAGGCGAAGTGGGCTTCCGAAGCAGGATTCCGCTGCCTGGAGGTGGCTTGCTGGCCCCGGGAGAACAGCCGGGATTACGCGTCTTCGGACATCGACGTCGTAAACCTCACGCAGGGAGAAGCCGACGAAATCAAGCAATATATGCGCGAATACGGATTGACGATTTCCTCGCTTGCGTACTATGACAACAATCTGGACCGGGATCCGGCGAAACGCGCGTTCGTCAACGGGCATGTCCGCCGGTGCATCGACGCCGCGGTCATGCTGGGCACCGACCGGGTCGGGACCTTTGTCGGCCGGAACATCGACAAAAGCATCGCGGATAACTTCGATGAATTCGAGGAGGTTTTCAGCGGTCTCGTATCGTATGCCGAAAGCCGGGGCGTCAGGCTGATGATCGAGAACTGCCCGATGGAAGGCTGGCAGATGCCGGGCGTCCCCGGGACGATCTCGTTTACGCCGGAACTGTGGGAGGAAATGTTCCGCCGGGTGCCATCGAAATATTTCGGCCTCAATTTCGACCCTTCGCATCTTCTGTTCCAGCTGATCGACTTCTATGCGCTCGTGCCGAAATTCCGGGACCGCATTTTCCATGTACACGCCAAGGACGCGGAGTTTTATCATGACAGGCTGAAATGGTACGGTGTCTTCAACAAGCAGCTCGGAAACCCGGCCGACGGGGGCAACTGGCGTTTCCGCATGCCGAGCCTCGGCCAGGTCGACTGGGAGCGCTTCCTGCACATCCTCAAAGAAAACGGATATGACGGCGAGCTGAGCATCGAGCACGAGGACCCTCTTTACGAAGGCTCCGAGCAGAAAGTCAAGGAAGGCCTCGAAATCGCGTACAGGCACCTCGCCCGGTTCGCGTGAACGGTTCCGGAAGGACCGGTCCCTTCAGCCCATCCGCGTCTCCGGAAGGATCTCCGGGGAGGGTTTTAGAGAAGGGTTTTCCGGAAAATCGACCACCCTTCCACAGGGGCCGCGCCGAATTTCCGGTAAAAGTCCTGCGCATCCGTATTCCAATCCAGGCAGGCCCATTCCATCCGTCCGCAGCCTTCCGCCCGGGCCAGCCGCTCCAGCGCGTCGAACACCTCGCGGCCGTGGCCGCGCCTGCGGAACCCGGGACGCAGATAGATGTCCTCTATATAAAGACCGGCCCTTCCCAGGAACGAGGAAAAATTATAGAAAAAGATACAATATCCGACAGGCTCTCCGCCGAGTTCGAGGATCCTTGCTTCCGCGTGCCGTTTGACGAAAAGCTGATCCGACAAGACCCTCTCGTCGGCTGAAACTTCGTGAGAGAGCTTTTCGTAGGCAGCCATTTCGCGGATCATGCCGGCAAGCAGCGGCGCGTCCTCCGGAACGGCTTCCCGAATGACCCATTGCTCTGCGGTCTTTCCCAAATCGGCGCACCTCCTTCCGGGCAACGTTACAGGATGCCGAGCGTCTGCAGAAAGGACTGCGCGATGATGGCATGACCGGCATCGGACGGGTGAACGCCGTCTGCCGAAAGCTCCGCGGGCGCGTGGCCGGCGGCACACCGGGCGGCCATGATGCCGTCCAGCGGAAGATAGAAATCGGCATAGCGGGATGCCATGTCCCGCACGATCTGGATCTTGGGATCCAGGTCTTCGCGCCAGGAAGCGCGGTCGGGGAGCGAATTCAGGACGAACGGATCGATCAGCAGGATCTTCGTATCCGGCATCTGGGCCCTGATCATCCGGAGCAGGTATTCGTAATGGTCCCGGAACGCTTCCGGCGTGCCCGGATCATTGGAATCATACCGGCGCCAGACATCATTGATCCCGATCAGAATGGACAGAAAATCCGGCTCGATGTCGCGGATGTCCTCGATGTACCGCTCGATCAGGTTGTGCACCCGGTCGCCCGACACGCCCTTATTGACAAAGCGTACGTGCACGGACGGATACAGGGCTTCATACGCCCTCGCGATCCTGGCCGGATACCCGGACCCGAGCGATCCGATGTTCCCGCGGTCCCTGCCGCAGTCCGTGACGCTGTCCCCCTGAAAAAGGACTGTCTGGCCGTCTTTGAAAAATGCGTTCATTTCACAGCTCCTTTCCGTTTCGTGCAAACCCAAAATCCCCCGAGAAAACCGGCGGCGAAAATGATCAGGGCAAAGACAAGTCCTTGCCGGATGGGGATCCCTGCTTTTGAAGGATCACCTTCCGATGAGACGGATAATGTGCCTGACATCGATGAATCCGTGCCGGATCCGGAGACAGTCGTGCCGGAAATCAACATGGAATCGGATGAAATATGCAAATCAGACGAAGCTCTCCTGGCGATCACAACATACTCCCTGATGGTCCCATCTTCTGCTGTACATCGGATCGTTACGGGATTATCCCTGCCGGCCTCCAGGTCATCTCCTCCTTCGACCTGGACGGATGCTTCTGCATCCGCTGCTTTCGCAGCAACGATGATATCCGAGACTTCATACGGAAGCCAGACGACATAGGCAGAGATTTCATTTGAAAAGGACGGGGAGAGAAGAAAGCCGGTGACATTGATCTCCGACAGATCCGCATTGCTGCTCGGCTTGTAATTCGGATCCGCTCCCCGGGCCGTACGGATCGTATAGACCTTTTTCGTCCCGTTTTCGGCAGTCACCGTAATCAGGACATCGGTCGATTCCCCCGCTGAAAGGCTGTTGCCGCTGATGGAGATCTTGGCCTTGCTGTCTTCGGGTGTGGCCGTGATTTGCAGGCTGGAGACCGAAAAGCCAACCGATGCAGTGTAGAGCAGGGTATTTTTCTGAAAAGAAGGCGCCATATCCGCATTATCGAGTGACAAACCGGAAAGGAACGCATTTGCGGAAAGAGGAGCGGATACATTGATGGAAAAGGCCGAGTCGGCAGGGACAAAATCCCGGGTTCCGTTGCTGGCGGCAAGATTTTTCGTTGAAACGGAGATATTGGTGCCTGCGGGAACGTTCTCCTTGACTTTAAACGTCAGGGTAAATATCTGCCTGGCGCTGCTGATGGGGGAAGATAAGCTGTCATCGATCCCGAGAAATGAAATGGTGCCTGCCACTGAACTGTCCAGTTCGATCGTCCAGCCGCTCAGCAGTCCGTCGCTGCTTACATATGCGACCCTGGAGGGATCATACCGGATTTCACCCTGAATGGCACTCAGCCCGGTTCCTGTCATTTTAACGGAGACAGTCAGCGAATTGCCCGCCCTGATCACAGCCGGCCCGGTCATGGAAGCTGCCGGAGCAATTTCGCCGTACACATGGACGGAGCCTAAAGTAATACCAATCATTACAATGAAGATAAGAAGCACGGTCCTTTTCATTTCACTACCTCCGTCAACCTGATTGCACGTAACGGCCGGATGACTGTCCGGCGGCGTTTTCTGCCTCAATACCATACCGGTGTGATCATTTTCTTTCGTATGATATGGGCCTTCAGCATGATGAAGTCCGTCAAGGTGATCCTGGAATCGCCGTTGATGTCGGACGCTCCGGCATATGCGCCGCTAAGGATCTTTTTACCGATCAGATGCGATTTCATCATCACATAATCGGTGAGCGTCACTTTTCCGTCGCCGTTCAGGTCGCCCGTAACGATTGCTTTGAGACTCATCTTCTCTATGCTGCCGCTGATCAGCTTCACCGTCATTCCGGTCCCGATGAAGTCTCCTGCCGGGATCTCGCTGCTGCCGCTGAAAACCTTCATGAACCCGGCTTCGGCAAATTTCCCGAGAAAAACAAGAGTTGTTGTTTCAATAGCGATATTGGAAATATAACCGTCGGATGGATCGACGCTGTAAACGGAAGAAGTTATGTCAACCGGATCGGTCAAATCCCATTTGGCATATATCGTCACATACCGGGTAACGGCATCGCTTTCGAAATCCCATGTCTCGCCATATGTAGGGGATGTGTACCATCCGATGAATGTATATCCTGCCCGAACCGGTTTCCCCGGCATGGGAGCCAGGCTTCCTTCTTTTACAGTCACGGCAGGCACCGCGGATCCTCCCATGCTGTTGAATGTCACCACACACATCGGCAGTGCATTGACGGTGACGCTGCAGGAGGCACTGATATTGGATCCGTCGATTGCTTTGGCATATATTTTAGCGGTTCCCGGGGAAACCCCTGTCACTTTACCCTCAGCGGACACCGTTGCAATAGTCTTATTGGATGAATACCAATCCACCTTTTTCGTGATCGCATTGGATGGCAGCACCTGAGACACATGCAGATCACCGGACTGACCTTCTTTTATGGACATTGTAGAAGCATCGAGTTTGATGCTTGTAACCGGATTTCCGACCTGGATATAGCAGCTGTCCAACAAAGCTCCGCTTTCCGAATAAAGCCGTGCGAGTCCGCTGCCTGCCTCATATCCGAGGAGAGAAGCTGCGCTGAGATTCAGATATCCGGAACCATAAAAGCTCGTGGAATAATGATAATTTGTTGCGTCTTCTGGGGTTACGACCACGGTAAGATACTGGACGCAGCCGATCCCGATGAACAACTCGTCCCGGCTGAACCGGATCGAGCTGGCTGCCTGATAAACACTGACCGCACAGGTTGCGGTGAATCCCCCATCCCTTGTTGTCGCGGTGATCGATGCCGATCCCTTTGACAGACCCTTCACCGTGCCCGAGCTATTGACGATCGCGACGGTTTCGTCGCTTGATGTCCAAAAAAGAGTCTTGTCCGTCGTATCGGAAGGAAGGAACGTTGCCTTCAAGGTGAAAGAGCCATTGACAGGGAGCTGTGTCTGCGACGCAGACAGGCTGATCGACTCGGCATGCCTCATCACGGTCAATGGAACCGATTCATAGCATTCCATGCCGTCTTTCGCAGTAGCCGTAATATAGACATATCCGCCGCTGATACCGGTGACAACACCGTTTTCATCGACCGCAGCGATTTGATCATTGCTGGAGCTCCAGTCCACGTCAAGGCTTGCTGCATTTTCCGGAAGCACTTCAGCGGAGAAAGAAGCCTGCCCTCCTGCCGGGATTTCCGCGGGACCGGAAATACGGATCGAATCTACGGGCGGAAGAACCTGGACCTGAACCACGATCTGGTTCATCGTAAGCAGGTCGGTCACGGTGACCTCTGTCTGTCCGACGGTTATGCCGGAAAGGCTGCCGGCGGGATCGACGGCAGCGATCCCGGGATCGGAGATCATGTAGGAAAAATGGTGGAATGTGGCATTGACCGGATCTGTCTCAATAGACAGCTTCAGACTTCCTCCGGCGGCCAGACGGACCGGATCTTTCGCTGCCCGGAGAGATCCGCTCAATACCAAAGGGATGCTCTGCAGATAGGGCAAATACCCGGGAGCCATATCCCAGTCTGATTCGAAATCAAAGCCGGGATAGGACGATCGGTCACACATTTCACCGATGCCGAGCCGGGTCATATCACCTGTTGCATTACTTACGCCGGCATCGGCGGTGTCAGCGTAATAACATGCAGTGAAAGCGTTTTCTCCCAGAGAAAAGACTTCTCCGCCGATCCCTCCTGCCTTGACGCCGGTGACCCTGCCGGCATTGTAGCAGGAATCGGTCACCAGTGTGTCACTTCTGCCGAAAATCCCTCCGGCGGATTTACCCGTGATGCTTCCGGTATTGAAGCAGCGGGAGATGGTCGAGTTTGAAATGTATGCAGAGATTCCGCCGGCATAATCAATGCCGGGATCACCGGCAATATCTCCCCTGTTGAAGCACTCGCGGATGGAGCCATTCAAGACTTTTCCGGCAATCCCGCCATACATGCTGCAGCCGGAAGGATTTTGTGTCCCGATGGTGCCGGTATGATAGCATCGAATGATCTCACCAGCGTTTTCGCCGCACACTCCGCCTGCCTTCACATTATTGAAGCTGACGTTGAGAAACCGGTCTCCGACGATCCCGAGGTTGCGGATGATGCCATGATTGATGCCGAAGGTTCCCAGATATCCGCTGCCTTGATCTGTCGCTTTCCCTTCCAGGCCTTCGATGAAAAATCCCTGGCCGTCGAAAATGCCTTCAAATGCCTGATAATCCATAGAACCGATGGCGATCCAGCCCTGGTTGCCGTTATAATAATCTCCGCCTTCCGCGAAATCTTCGGGAGTAAACCGGATGGAATTCGATAAAACGAATATGGCATCCAGATACTTTCTGACATTGTCCAGATGGTCCCCGCTGGAGATCCGAAAAGGATTAATGAGGCTGCCGTTACCTCCGCTGAAATCGGTGGTGTCTTCATATGGATTGACTTTATGTCCGATGTCCTTGAGGACGGGGAACGGATAAGAGGGATCCGTACCCATCTCCCAGACGGCATCAAAATCGAATCCCCGAAAAGATTCCTGCTTTTTCATGGATTCGATCGAATGAAACGACATATCAGTACGAGAAATGTCTTTACCATAAGAACAATAACAATCGGTTACCACCTGGTCGTATACCAAAGAAATGTCACAGATGCGGAGACTGATATTGTATAGGACATAACAACAGGATATAAGACTGTTGCTGCTTCCGTTGACCGACACAATTCCTGCCGGTTTTGTTCCGCCGATCCATCCGGTATTGTAACTATTGCGGATCACGCATCCCTCCGCCTGAAGATGCGCAGCGATTCCGGCACTGTACCGGCCCTGGATCCGACCCGTATTGTAGCAGCGGTCGATGATCCCGGAATGGCTGATCCCTGCGATCCCTCCGGAAGACACATAATCATCGGAGCTGCCAATGTCACCTTCATTGAAGCAACACTGGATCGTACCCGCGTCATTGATTCCGCAGATGCCGCCGAAAACAAGGATCGGGTCATAGATGATGTCTGCTGTGTAATCTGTGACAGCCTCAAAAGAAGAGGAGCCGGAGCATTGTTCGATCGTTCCGGCGTTTGCCCCTGCAATGCTGCCGATGAAAATTTTCCCCAGACCCAGATATTCTTTGGTGGAAGCAGCTGACGAGGATATGGTGATCGAGTGGTCGGAGGATCGCAGGTTCCGGATGGTTCCGGCCGTATAACCGAATATTCCGATGTATTGAGGCAAAAGGGTCTGCCGGACAACGATCCGGATCCTGCGGATGCTGTATCCGTTCCCGTCGAAAACCCCGGTGAATGCATCTTCGGGACCGGCTCCGATCGGTTCCCATCCGAAGCCGTCATGGTCAAAAATCCCGCCGGCCGATGTTGCTGCACTCATGTCAATATCATTCATCAGGATGTAATCCGAGGCAGGGTTGTACCGGACCGCATCCAGGTCTTCCGCGGTATAAACACCGATATACCCTGCCGGAACTTCCGTCAATGAGGAAAAAGACGGTTCAAGGACTTCTGCAGAGGAATCAACCCGGACGGAGGGCATGGACTGAAGCAAAAGCACTGCGGCCAGAAAAATGACACAGGTTTTCACAGAGATCTTTTCCATCAAGTATCCCTCCATTGAAAAATTATGATTTAGACATGGATAGGTCCTTCGGTGAAATCGCATCGTGGAAAATCAAAGATCGTGACTTCCCGGAGTTGATATACCAATAGCTACAATAACCCATTTATCGAGGAAAATCAACATTCCCAAAGTCCGTCGCGGGCTTCGATTGGCCGCGGCCGTACACCGCGGAAAGGCTTCGGAAAATGACAGCGGCGAGGATGACGGCGCCGCCGATGGCTGAAAACGGCCCGGGAAATTCGCCGAAGGCGATCATGACGAATACCGGGTTGAGGAGCGGCTCGATCACCGGGATGAGGATGGCGTCCAGCGCGGTGACATGGCGGATCGCGCGCGAGTACAGGATATAGGACAGCCCGAGCTGGAACAGGCCGAGCAGCAGGATGCCGGCCAGGTCAGCCGTGCCGGGCACCCCTTCGCGCAGGATGAACGGCAGTCCGATGGCCGCAGTGACGATATTTCCCCAGAAACAGGATTCGATCGGGTTTCCGTCTTTTTGGCGCCGCATGAAAACCGTAAAAAGCGCGAAGAAGATCCCGCTCAGGATACCGATGAGGTTGCCGATCCAGCGTCCGCCGCCGAGGTCATCCAGGAAAAAGAGCACCATGCCCGCCAGGACGGCTGCGATCGCGGCCCAGTCCGCTTTGCCTGCCCGCTCTTTGAGCAGCTTTGCGCCGAGCAGGGCGACGAACACCGGTGCCGTATACTGCAGGAGAATGGCATTCGCCGCCGTGGTGAGCTTGTTCGCCGCCACGAAGCAAAGGACGGTCCCGGCATACGCCAGGGAAGCGATGACCATGTCCGCGGTGAACCTTGCCTTCGGCCGCCGGATGACGGCCAGCATGAGCAGCGCGGCGATCAGGCTCCTGCCGCCGGCAATGGCCGGCGGGCTCCAGGAAACCATCTTGATCAGCAGCCCGCCCGTGCTCCACAGCACCGCGGTGATAACGAGAAGTATGACGGCTGTCCTGCGCTGCCTGTCCATCGCACCCCGCTTCCGCGCCCGCTTCGGGATCGCATCTGCAGTGCATTCTAACACCGCCTCCGGATGAATGCAAGAAAACTTCAAGCCGCATGATCAGACAGAAGTGACGATCGATACTCCAGTATATTGAATCATCGTAAACAAGGAAATTTCCATATTGATAATAGTAAGTGTGATCGCAGTCAAGCGTATGTCAACATGAAATCCATCCGAGATAATCTGCACTGGAGCATAAGATCTAATTGAAGCAATATTATTAGAAAAATAAGCTCATGGAGTGAACATGATTACTACTAATAAAGACAAATCAATATATAATGTGAAGTTCATCAGGTATAATATAAAATCGTTAAAACAAGCAGCTGTTTTTAGTACATATGTATAAGAACGGGTAAAACAGTCGATATCGAAAGATTTCACCGAAGTTATCAGAATTTTCACAGTAGAGCAAGTATGCAATGACGAAATTTCAGAGGGAGGATTGCATGAAAAAAGGAACTTTTCAAGCACTGATCGTATTCATGTGCGTGCTGCTGGCAATCAGTTCTGCAGCATGCGGCACAAAACCAACCGACACGTCATCCTTGATTGATAGTACCGGGAATAGTTCAGGCAGCAGTAGTGTATCGTCTGATGATACGTCTTACGGTGACATTATCGGCAGCTCAGATTCCGGTTCGGCTGCATCATCGGGTTCAGCCTCTGCGTCGTCGTCTTCGGGCAGTATCAGCATTCCCTCGCTCAGTTACTCAACCCAGACATCCGTTGCCGAAGATGATTATGATCAAGCGGACAATCTCCCGGATTATAAGGTAACAAACAAGACACTGAAGCTTTTTGTCGGACTTGAGAAAACGCTGGATGACTACCTTTCAAGAAACCCGGAAGTCCCCGGGGCCTTTGAATTGTGTGCCAGCAAATACGGTATGAAATTTGAGCTCATCAAGTGTGATTATAACGAGTGGTATACCAAACTTCAGACGTTGAAAGCTTCAAATAACATGCCGGACGTCATGTGGCCGGATCCTCAGACTTATCCGAAAGATATTGCCCTCGGGCTTATCCAGCCGCTGAACCAGTACTTTGATTTCACAGACCCGATATGGTCCAATACGAAACCATACATGGAACTGTATAAATGGAATAACAAATATTACCATGCGATCATTTCTTCCGGACAGGCAGTCGACCCTGTTTTTTACAATCCGAAAATTTTCAAGGCGAACAGTCTTCCTACGCCGAATGAACTCATGAAAAGCAACCAATGGACCTGGTCGAAGATGAAAGAGCTCGCGATTGCTCTTACCCAGGACACGAATGATGACGGGCAGACCGATCAGTGGGGGATCGGCGGACTTATGTGGGTCGCCATCGCCTGCTCCACGGGTAAACCGGTCGTTACCGTGAATGGCACTGACGTGACGGTCAATCTCAATGATCCGGTCTTTGCAAAGTGTGCGGATTATATCTATTCGCTTGGACCGAAAGGGCTTAATCTGGTTAACTCGTTTGGCCATGAGAACTCATCGCTTTTCGTGCAGGGGAAGGTGGCCATGGATGTCGGTGCAATGTGGAGAGCATGGACCACCTATAAAGACATGTGGTACAAAGGCGAAATCGAACTTGCCTATTTCCCGAGGCCGGATGATGTCAGTAAATATTATGCAGATGGATATCCATTTTGCCTGGTGATGCTGGATGGCGCAAAGAATGTCGAAGGGGCAAAGGCCTTCATCTATGCCAGTAAATATGTAACATCGACGAAATATGCTGACGAAAACAAAGACAAGGTGGATAATCCTTACGCCTATCTATATAGTTTTATCCCCGGACTAACGGATGCTCAGGCAACCCAGATCCAAAGCGTGTATGACAAGAGCATCCCATATAACATGAATAACTGGATCGGCTGGTTCGGAAGCTGGGATAACGGTTTGCAATATGCACAGGAAAAGAAATGGTCGACGATCCTTGCCGTCCAGCTGCCTTCCATCAACGATTCGATCAACCAGTATCTCGACAAGCTCAGCAAAATTAAATAACAGTCATATAAGAGCTCTATATGACGTTATTAATAAAAAAGGAGGAGAATTATGAAAAAAACGGCAAGAACCATTCTCAGCGCAACTGTCTCGCTCATGATCTGCGTCACTATGGTATTCGGCAGTTCTATCGCGCCAAGCTCGGCAGCGACCGATATTATCATCCAGGACTTTGAAACCGGCACGGCGGATTCATTGACGTCAAACGCGGGCAATCCGACAACGCGTACACTTGACACAGCAACGGCTGCAGCCGGAAATTCTTTGAAAGTTACGTATGAGACAGGGCCAGATGCATGGAATGTCATTTTCGTGACCAGAGCTGTCAGCGATTGGAGCGGAACGACTTTCCTGAAATTCTGGATCAGTAATCCGAATGCGAAAACCACGGAATTCGATCTTTTCATTGAAGACACAGCAAGACATACAACAGTGCCTTCCATGCCGGCGTACCTTATTTCCGAAACGGATGGAGTTGCAGTGAAATCTGCTTTCGGCGCCAATGCAAGACTTCCGATCCCGTCTGGATTTACCGGGTATGTCATGGTTCCTTTCACCTCTTTCAGCACGCCTGACACCATCGACTTGTCTGCGATCACAGCACTGGCATTCTGCTGCGATGCAGTGTCCAATCTCGGACTCACCGTGTATTTCGACAATTTCGGTGCCACCGATGTCGCACCCGGTGAAATTGCCGTGAATATCCAGGATTTCGAGGCAGGTACAGTCGATACTTTATCAGCAAATGCAGGGCGTCCGACGACCCGTTCGCTTGACACGACTGTCTCTGATGCCGGGAACTCTCTTAAAGTTACATATGAAGCAGGAGCAGATGCCTGGAACGTGATTTTCGTCACGATGAAGAACAAAGATTGGAGCGGCACGGACTTTCTGAAATTCTGGATCAGCAATCCCAATACATCCGATGCGGCATTCGATTTGTTCATCGAAGACACTTCAAGACACGCGACGGTCGCTACGGCACCTGCATACCTGATTTCCGATGACGGCGGAACGGTATCGGCCGGCGAATTCGGACCGAATGCAAGGCTTCCTATCCCGGCGGGCTTTTCCGGCTATGTGATGGTTCCATATACATCATTTGGAACTTCCGAATCGCTGGACCTTTCTGCGATCACAGCTCTTGCCTTCTGTTGCGACGCGGTCGAAAATCTCGGGAAAACGTTCTACTTTGATAGCTTCAGCGCAACAAGCGTTGCCCCTGTCCTGCCTCTTCCTTTCAGTGAAAATCAATTGACAGGGTTTGAAGGTACCGATGATGTTTCGAGATTTGCAACACGCTGGGCGGATGGCGGACTTATTAGTTTTGCGCTGGATCAGGAATTTAAATCCGAAGGGGAGCAATCCTTCAAGATGACGATCGACGGACTCAATCCCGACGGTGTGTCACCTGCTGCCATCGTTTTCCTCCCCGTCTACACAACGGACTGGACCGGGAAAAGCGGCATCACGCTGTGGGTCAGCAACCCTAATGACAGCTCTCTTGATTTTGATCTCTTTTATGAGAATACCTCCGGTGTCAGGATGCAAACGATTACCAAGAACAATGCTCCGGTTTATTATTTACCGGATGGCGCATCTCTTGCGACTGCATCGACTTTCAACGGAAGATTCCTTGTACCGGCGGCTTTTAGCGGCTATGTCTACATCCCATTCACCTCTTTCGCTTTCGCATTATGGTCGATCGATGAAGAAACTTTTGACGGAACCTTCGATTTTTCCGATATGAGAACATTTGCACTTTGCCTTGATATCACGAATTACATCGGTAAAATCATGTACTTCGACGACATCAAAGTATATGCGGAACTTCCCGAAGTGGAACAGCCACCGGTGGAGGATTCAACGGAGGAATCATCGGATACATCGTCCGAAGTGACTTCCAACACGCCGACTGAAGCAGAATCTGCTGCAGATTCGACAGATGAAAATCCTTCGACAGGCGATGCTTCAGGCTTACCGATCTATTTTCTGCTTGGTGCGCTTGCAATGATCGCATTCACTACGGTCAAAATGGCTAGAAAATCAACAGACTGACGGACCAATCAACACTCCTTGACCGGAAGGGCGGGTATGATTGCCCGCCCTTCCGGTAATATTAATAAAACTGCATACGGCTGTCATGATAGGAAATGATACGGTCGATGCCAAATACTTCACGGAGAGTCATCATGTTTTCAGGCACAGGATCTAATCTTTCCAATTTATTTTTACTGTCAGACGGTCAGACCCGATCGATCAGCCCGGAAAACTTCACCGGTGAAAAGGGGAAGGGGGGCATGGCGACGGATGGCAGCGGTAAAAAGGCAGCGCGGGATCTTGGAAGATCTTTCAAGATATCACCTTCCATTGTTATTCACAGCAACGAAGTACGTGAAATCGCTGCGATCGAGGGTCCAGGGGCGATCCAGCATATCTGGATGACCCCGACCGGCGTATGGAGACATACGATTCTCCGCATTTATTGGGAGGGCAGTGAATATCCTTCCGTTGAGTGCCCGATCGGTGATTTTTTTGCCAGCGCTTATCAGGGACGGTTTGCTCAGATTTCCTCGCTGCCGGTCTGCGTAAACCCCGGAAGCGCTTTCAATTGCTACTGGGAGATGCCTTTTCGGAAAAGCTGCAGGATCACGGTGGAAAATATTACCGAAGACGAAATGGTGCTGTTCTACCAGATTGATTATATTTTAACTTGTATCCCGGAGGAGATCACCTATTTCCATGCGCAATTCCGGCGAGTCAATCCACTGCCATATAAGGAAGACTATGTTATTCTGGATAATGTTCACGGGAAAGGGCAATATGTCGGAGTCTATATGGCATGGGGCTCTAATAATTCAGGCTGGTGGGGCGAAGGGGAAGTAAAAGTCTTCCTTGATGGCGACAGCGAATATCCAACGATCTGCGGAACAGGCACCGAAGACTATTTCTGCGGATCCTACTGCTTCACGGTTGGAGACCGTTATGTTGAATATACGACTCCATATGCGGGCATGCCGCTGGTGATCCGCGGAGATGGTCTTTGGGGCTCCCAGCAAAGATTTTCACTGTATCGTTGGCATATTGCGGATCCGATCCGTTTTAACAGGGATATCCGTATCACTGTCCAAGCGTTGGGGTGGAGGAGCGGGGGGCGCTATCTGCCTTTGCAGGACGATATCTCTTCCGTGGCATTCTGGTATCA